>CALXPZ010000018.1 GCA_944390375.1 uncultured Alphaproteobacteria bacterium
ATTTTTATTAACGGGTAATACCGTTTTTCTTGACGGCCATTTCTATGGCGAGATTGTTGTTTTCCGTTTGTTGTTCTGCTTTTTCAACCATTTTGGCTGCTTGTTCGGCGCTGACGGCAACCATTTCCGCACCGGCGATATGCTTTCCTTCCAGCAGTTCCCGGTCGGCGTTTTTCATCATTTCTGCCGCTTTGGGAGCGTTGTTGTATTCTACCCCCGCCATAAAAAGCGTTGCGCCGTTTGCAGTCGCTCCGTTTGTGAGCGCCTGAGCATTGGGATTGGCAAAATCCATTGATCCCGTACCGATATAGTTAGCTCCGCCGTTTTTGAAAAAAGCATGCGCCTGGCTTCCGTGGCTGAAAACGTTGCGGGCTGCGGTTGGGGTGAGTAATTTTTCCATAGGGTTTTCTCCTTATATAATAATCATTCCCTTTTCTTTTTGTCTATTATCTCAATAATTAAATATTTTGTCAATAAAAAAATGTAAACAAACAAAAATCAAATTGGATTTATATTATTAATACAATATAATGTGCCTGTTGGGACAAATATACAAAATAAAAACAGGTTTGACAAGATGTCTTTATTTAAATCAATAGCAACTTTCGGCGGTTGGACGCTTTTTAGCCGAATTACGGGTTTTTTCCGGGATATGGTTTTGGCTAATTATTTGGGGGCCGGGACGGTTTCCGACGCTTTTTTTGTGGCTTTTAAACTGCCGAACCTGTTTCGCAGCCTGTTTGCGGAAGGGGCTTTTACCAGCGCTTTTGTCCCGATTTTTTCGCAAAAACTGGTTGAAGGCGGAAAAGCACAGGCTGTCCGTTTTGCCCTCGGCGCCATTTCGGTTCTGGTTTTTTGCCTGGGGATATTTGTTCTGTTGATGGAAATCGTGATGCCGTGGGTGGTTTTGGTGCTGGCGCCCGGCTTTGTCGACGACGCCGGTAAAATTGAACTGGCTTCTTTTTTGTCCCGTCTGACTTTTCCTTTTTTGCTTTTGGTTTCGGTGGTTTCCTTTCAATCGGGAATCCTCAATTCTTTCGGAAAGTTTGCCGCTCCGGCGGCGGCGCCGGTTATCCTTAACCTGGTGATGATTGCGGCGGTGTGGGTCTTTATGCCGGTGATTGATACCCCCGCCTATCGGATTGCCCTGGGGGTTACGTTGGCCGGGGTGCTGGAAGTTATTTGGCTGAATTATTTTCTACGTCGGGAAGGGGTTAAAATCAGCCTGATTTACGATTTGCCGGGATTGTTTAAGAACAGCGACATCAGGGTTTTGTTTAAAAGAATTGCCCCCGGGGTGCTTGGTGCCGGCGTTTATCAAATCAATATGATGGTTGATACGATTTTGGTTTCCCTGATCGGAACCGGCGCTATTTCATGGTTGTATTATGCCAACCGTTTGCAGCAACTGCCGCTCGGCGTGGTCGGCGCGGCGATCGGGGTGGCTCTGCTGCCGATCCTTTCCCGTCAACTGAAGTCAGAAGATGTGCAGGAGGCCAAAAAAACGCAGGACAAAGCGATTGAATACGGCGCTTTGCTTTCCATTCCGGCGGCGGTGGCCATAATCATTTTGGCCGAGCCGATCATCAATATTTTGTTCCAGCACGGAAAATTCGGGCTTTTTGAAACCGAAATGACGGCGCAGGCGGTGATTGCCTATTCTGTCAGTCTGCCGGTTTATGTGATGGTCAAGGCCATGACGCCGAACTTTTTTGCCCGCGGGGATACACGGACACCGGTTAAATACAGTATTGTGGTTTTGCTTTCTAATCTGGTCTTTTCGCTGCTTTTGATGAAGCCTTTCGGTCATGTGGGGATTGCGGCAGCGACATCGCTTTCGGCTTTTGTTTCTTTTTATCAATATGTCCGCGGGTTGAAAAAACGCGGTTTTTGGTGCTTTTCTCGTGAATTGTTGTTTTTTGTCGCCAAGGTGGTGTTGTGTTCGCTGGTGATGGGGGCGGCGCTTGAAGGCGGTTGTCTGGCGCTTGACGCGCTGACCGGCGGCTGGCTGAAATATTCCGTCTTTCCGAAATTATTTCTTTTTGGCGGTCTTTGCTTTTTTGGTGTTGTAACTTTTTGTATAATGACTAAAATAACAGGGGTAATGGATATAACTGCGTTGGCAAAAAGTCTTTTGAAAAGGAAAGGGCAGCATGATTAAAGAAACGGCAGTAAAAATAGGGGGGTATCTGAAACAGGGCTTGCTGAAAGTGTGGAAAGCCATTTCCTATCTGGCGCTTTCCTGGCCGAAAGCCTTTGCCACTGTGGTGGTGCTTTTGATCTTTTCTTATTATCCTTTGGGCGGGTTGTTGACCGAAAATATAGACAAGACGACGGATTATAATCTTAAAACGGAATCCGAACAGCAATCGCTGACGGTGGAAACAATGGTTTTTCTGATTAACCGCGAGGTGAACGAAAACTTATGGACGGCCAATCTGCCGCCTTTCTTTCCCTCCTATTTTCTGGATAATATGCCGAGCTACCAAAAAGGAATTATCAGCGCGCTGGCAACAACGGCCGGTGTGATCAACGCGGAAACGGTATGTCCCGAAAACAGCCGGGAAAAAGCGGCGATTGCAAGTGCTGCGGAACTGCTGAAATATCCGGGTAACATCTGGTTGTTTGCTCCCGATAACAAATTGAAAATCGCCCCTTCGTCAGCCAGCCAATATCGGAAAGCACGCAAGCTGCTGAGGGACTACAATCGTTTGTTGCCGGCCGGACAGTGCGTGTGGTCGCGCAATGCTCCCAATATGAGAATGTTTCTTTCCGCAGTGGAAAAAGATTTGAATTTATCGGTTGAAAAGCTGGAAACTTACGTTGCGGAACACAGTTCGGATTGGACGGATAAAAATGCAGACGATCTGTTTTATTACAATCAGGGCAAAATGTATGCCTATATGCAGCTTTTAAAGTCCTGGGGGGCGGATTTTAAGGATGTTTTGCTGGACAGGAACCAGTACGAAAACTGGACCAAAGCCGTACGCGCGCTTGAGGACGGTATGTCCATCTCTCCCCTGATGGTTCGCAACGGCGAACTTGATTCCGGTTCCGCCAATCATATCATTGTGGTCGGCTATTACATGCTCAGGGCGGCAACCCTTATCGACCGGATTAACCATACCATGGAAGGAGTGTCTTTTAATGCGGATTGAAACACAACAGGCGGCAGACGCAAATATTATGCATTTTTTTGCCGAATCGGGTTTTCCGGTTAAAAAAAGCGTTGAATTCAGTGATGCCAAATCGCTGCGCCGCTCTCCTTTGGCCGAAAGTATTTTTGACTTGGGAGGAATTGTTTCGGTTGTGATTACGCCGGATTGCCTGTCGGTGAAAAAAGAGCCCGATGCTCCCTGGGAAGACATCAAACCGCAGGTGCTGGCGGAAATTATGGACTGCCTGTCCAAAGGCGAGGCTCCGGTTACGGAAGACGATGAGGCCGATGACGATGTCGTGCGCAATATTACCGGCCTGTTGGACGCCCGCATCCGGCCGGCTATCCGTAACGACGGCGGAGATATTGTTTTCCGCGGTTTTGAAAACGGTATCGTCTATGTCGAACTGCAAGGCAAGTGCGTCGGTTGTCCGTATTCTCAGCGCACATTAAAAGACGGGGTGGAGCGTTTGCTGAAAACATATATCAAAGAAGTTGTCGCGGTTGAAAAATACGAGAGTTAGATGAAGGCAACCAAAACGTTTTTATATCTTCTGGTGTTTTTTTTCCTGCTGCTGCCGTTTAACGCGCGGCCGGCGGAAAAACTGGAGATGGAACTGAAGGCAGAAGGACTGTTTGTTAATCATGTCAGCACCGCGGTTTTGCAGAAGATGTTTGCCGATTACGGCTATCATGACTATATTTATATGCCGGATTGGAAATATCCGCCGCTTTTCTTGGGCAGTCTTCCTTCCGATTTTGACCAAATTGAGGACAAGAGCCTGCGCAACCGTCTGTTTATCCAGATTTTGGCGCCGCTTGCTCTGCTGGTCAATGAGAGAATCGTTGAAGAACGTTATCCCCTGCTGTTGATGCGGGAGCGTCTTGACAGGCAAGAGCAGCTGACGCCGGCAGATAAGGAAAAACTGGAAGAATTGGCCAAAAAATACGACTTTTTTACGCGGATGAAGGGCAAAGAACGCTATGACATATTGTTGGCGGAGCTGCTCAATCGGGTGGACGCGGTGCCGCCGTCGTTTTTGATTGCCGCCGCAGCGGCCGAAAGCAACTGGGGAACGGCGCGCGAAGTGCGGCTCGGCAATGCTTTGTATAAGCAAAAAGTGTGGTTTGGCGAAGAAGGAATCAAACCGCTGGATGACCCCGACGACAGCTACCGGATAAAAGTTTATCCCGATTTGCTTTCCGCAATGGAAGAATATGCGCTGAAATTTAACCGTGATGTCAATTTTGATCATTTCCGCAATCTGAGAATGCAGCGGCGCAATCACAGCAAGCCGCTGAGGGGCAACGCAATGGCTTATAACATGGTGGTCGGTTCGCCCTTGGAAAATTACGCCGGTCTGATTAGTTATATTATTACTTTTTATGACCTGGTTAATATTGACGAGGCCGAGCTCGGCAGCGTTAAGATGTTTTTGAAAGAGAAAGAACAGTTATGATGAAAATTACCCCGGTTTTGTGCCGCGCCGGCAAAATGGACAATTATGCTTATATTTTAACCGACGGAACAACCGGCGTGTCGGCGGTTTTGGATCCGTCGGAGGCGGCGCCGGTAATTGCCGAATGCGAAAAACAAAATATCCGGCCGGCTTATGTTTTTAATTCCCACCACCATTTTGACCATGTCGAGGGCAATTTGGAGCTGAAAGAAAAATACGGGGCAAAAGTTGTGGCCGGGGCTTATGATTGCAGCCGTATTCCGGGCGCCGATATCGGGCTTGAAGACGGCGATGTTTTTAAATTGGGCGAAAGCGAGGCACAGATTATCCGTGCCGACGGACATACAATCGGGCATATTTTGTGGTATTTTTCGGCGGATAAGGTTCTGTTTACCGGCGACGTGCTGTTTAACCTTGCTATCGGAGGGTTGTTTGAAGGAACGCCGGAGCAGATGTGGAACAGTTTACAGCGGATTAAAAAATTGCCCGATGATACGTTGTTTTATCCCGGGCACGAATATACGGTTTACGGGCTAAACCAGATTTACGGACCGGCAGCCGAGCGTTATGCCGAAAAAGCCCTGGCCCGTTTGCGTGAAGGGCTGCCGGTAGCGCCGGTTTCTCTCGGGGAAGAAAAAATCTGCAACCCTTATCTTGCCTGCCGCGATTTCGGCGAGTTTTACCAAATGGTTGTTTCTTAATCTTTTGTTAGCCTTTTCAGGTTAATCTTCAAACAGTAACATTTTGATTGGCGGTAAAATTTATGATTTACGCAATATACGGTTTTGCCATCGGCTTTTTAATTCCCTACATGGCCCGGAGGTTTGCCAAATTTATGCCGGCAACCCCCGCCTATGCCCTTTACAGGTTGATTAAACCCAATAAAAAAGCGCACAAGGTAAAATTTTCCACCCGCTATAAGCAGCTTAAAAAGAAATATCTGACCCGTTCGCTTATATACGGACTGATTTCCGCGTTTCTTTCCGCCGCGGCCTGTTGGCGGCTGGGAGAGGCGCATTTGTTCTGGTATCTGGGTTTTATCTGGGTTTTGCTGCTGTTGGCGGAAGTTGATCTGAAAATGCTGCTGCTGGCGGATATTTTGACCATTCCGCTGTTGATTGCCGGTTTTGTGTTTGCCGCTTTCGTCGGCGTGCACATCACGGCGGAAGAAAGCGCGGCGGCGGCGCTGGCCGGCTATGTGCTGCCGGTGGTTGCCACCCTTTTGATGTTGTGGCGCAGCGTGGACGCTTTCGGCGGCGGCGACATTAAGCTTTTGGCAGCCATCGGGGCCTGGTTGGGGCTTGAAGGCGTGATTTATACGATTTTGCTGTCGTGCCTGATTTTCGGTCTGTATTCTGCCGTCCGCCGTCAGCGGGCGGGCGCTTTCGGGCCGTCGCTTTCGGTGTCGGCGATTATTATTCTTTTATGGCTGTTTTAATATCGGATGGGGAGAAAACAAATGGTAAAAAGCATTGTTGATGAGCGGAGCAAGGCCAGGAAGGTGGTTGAAGACAAAAACTTTGATTACCTGATTATGTTCCTGATTTGTATGGATGCCGTGGTACTCGGACTTTTGACCATCGGTTTCAGCGATCCGTCGCTGGCCATGACGCTGTTTTTGCTCGACCGTCTGTGCATGGCAATCTTTATTGCCGAAATGCTGATGAAAATGTATGCCTACGGACCGCATTTTTTCAAATCGGGGTGGAATGTTTTTGATTTGACGGTGATTGTCATTTCCTCGCTGCCGATAGCCAGCTATCTGATCGTGCTCAGAACTTTCCGTTTGTTCCGGCTGCTGCGTTACATCAACCGCTTTAAGCCGATGAAAAACATTATCAACATCTTTTTGATGATTTTGCCGAACTTTGCCGCGATGGCGGTTGTTTTCGGCGTATTTATGTATGTGTTTGCGGTTATGGCGGTTTGTCTGTTCGGGGACGTGTTTATCGAGTTTTCCGATTTGCCGTCGGCGCTGTTTGCTTTGGTGCAGACTTTCAGTCTTGACGGCTGGATCAGCGGTATTGCCCGACCGGTGATGAGCGTTTATCCTTATGCATGGATATTCTTCTTTGCGTTTGTGATGATTTCTTTCCTGATTATGACCAGTTTCCTTTTGAGCGTGATTTCCGCGATGGTGCACAAGGAATTTAAAATCACCTCCAACTTGTAGAATCGGTGTGTGCCGCCGTTCAAATGCCGGAATTTTTGTTTCCGGCATTTTTATTTTAAAAAAAAGCGCCGGCTTGCTTGACATTGAATTTTTCAATTCCTAATTAGAATGTAGAAATTTTGAATATAAAGGAGTTAAAGGCTATGAAATTTGTACCATTGTATGACCGCGTGCTGGTAAAAAGAGTCGACGAGCTCAACAAAACCGCCGGCGGCATCATTATTCCGGATACGGCCAAAGAAAAACCTTCGGAGGGGATTGTTGAGGCGGTCGGAAACGGCGGCCGCACCGAGGACGGAAAGCTGATCCCGATGACGGTTAAACCGGGTGACAGGGTTTTGTTTGCCAAATGGTCCGGCAGCGAAGTCAAATTGAACGGCGAAGACCGCCTGATTATCAAAGAATCGGAAATTTTAGGCGTAATTGAAGAATAAGGAATAAGAAAATGGCAGTAAAAGAAATCAAATCCGGCAGCGATGCACGGGCAAAAATGCTCAAGGGTGTGGAAATCCTTGCCAAAACGGTAAAAGTAACGCTTGGCCCGAAAGGACGCAACGTTATTCTTGACAAGTCGTACGGTGCGCCGAAAATTACCAAAGACGGCGTTTCGGTTGCCAAAGAAATCGAACTGGCCGACAAATTTGAAAATATGGGCGCCCAGCTGGTTAAAGAAGTTGCCCAGAAAACCGCCGACAAAGCCGGCGACGGCACCACGACCGCAACCGTGCTGGCGGAAGCCATTATCAACGAAGGTTGCAAAGCAGTTGCCGCCGGTATGAATCCGATGGATCTGAAACGCGGTATTGATATGGCGGTTGACGCGGTTGTTGCCGATGTCAAATCGCGCTCGAAGGCAATTAAAACGTCGGAAGAAATTGCTCAGGTCGGCACCATTTCCGCAAACGGCGACCGCACAATCGGCGAATATCTGGCGCAGGCTATGGAAAAGGTCGGCAACGAAGGCGTTATCACGGTTGAAGATGCCAAAGGGCTGGAAACCGAATTGGAAGTAGTCGAAGGTATGCAGTTTGACCGCGGCTATCTGTCGCCTTATTTCGTAACCGATCCGGAAAAGATGAACTGTGAGTTCGACAATCCGTATATTCTGCTTTATGACAAGAAACTGAGTAATTTGCAGGCGATGATTCCGGTTTTGGAAGCCGTTGTTCAGTCGTCCCGTCCGCTGTTGATTATTGCCGAAGACATTGAAGGCGAAGCGCTGGCAACTCTGGTTGTCAACCGTATCCGCGGCGGCCTCAAAGTTTGCGCGGTTAAGGCTCCGGGTTTCGGCGACCGCCGCAAGGCCATGCTTGAGGATATTGCCATCCTGACCGGCGGACAGGTTATTTCCGAAGACCTCGGTATGAAACTGGAGAATGTTACTTTGGCTGATCTCGGCAGCTGCAAGAAGGTAGAAATCACCAAAGACGACACCACAATTATTGACGGCGACGGTCAGAAAGATCTGATTAAGGCTCGTGCCGACCAGATCCGCAAGCAGATTGAGGAAACGTCTTCCGATTATGACCGTGAAAAACTGCAGGAACGTCTGGCCAAAATTTCCGGCGGTGTTGCCGTGATCAAAGTCGGCGGCGCCTCGGAAGTTGAAGTTAAAGAGAAAAAAGACCGTATTGACGATGCTTTGCACGCGACCCGCGCCGCGGTTAAGGAAGGCGTGGTTGCCGGCGGCGGCGTTGCCCTGCTTTATTCGCACAAGGCTCTGGAAGCTCTGAAACCGGCCAACCAGGATCAGAGAGTCGGTATTGACATTATCCGCAAGGCTATTCAAGCCCCGATCCGCCAGATTGCCGAAAATGCCGGTGTTGACGGCGCGGTTGTGGCCGGCAAGCTGATGGAAAGCTCCGATACCAACTTCGGTTACAATGCCCAGAGCGGCGAATATACCGATATGATTAAGGCCGGTATTGTCGATCCGACGGAAGTTGTCCGCACGGCTTTGCAGGACGCGGCGTCGGTTGCCGGTTTGTTGATCACTACCGAATCGATGGTTACCGAAGCTCCGCAGAAAGAATGTCATTGCGGCTGCGGCGGCAACGGTGCGGCCGGCGGAATGCCCGGCGGTATGGGATTCTAATCGCGATCGGACAAAAGAAAAAGGAGAAAGCCTTTTTAGGTTTTCTCCTTTTTTCGGTTTAAAAAAAACAAACCCCTGTTTTGTTGTCAAAGCAGGGGAAACAAAGCGATTGCAGCAGCCATAATTCCGACTGAAAAGCGGATACTGAGTTAACTATTATCGGCAACAGCAATATCGGCTTTGGTTTGTGAAAGGAGGCCGTCTTTTTTGCATCTTCAAATTCTTCAATATTATTAAGATGAAAAACGGCCGGAGCGTGTTTTATAATACTAGGTTTAATAATGATTGGAGCGAGAGCTTGTATATATCTTTGAAAACAGATTGTCAACAAAAATTTTGTATATTTTTGTCTTTTTTTATAAAAAGCACCCGGGCTTCACAGCAGAGGTACTTAAATGCCTATAGAAACAAAATGATATATTTGATTTCATGAGTTTCCATCGGTAAGCATCCGGGCTTCGCAGCAGGGACGCTTATTTTTATATGAGGAACACACTATGGACATTAGCTAAAGCTAATGTTAATGTTTGTTTATAATGATTTTATGAATTATATAAATATGTAACGTATATTAGCTAAAAAAGAGCTGTTGTCAATAAAATTTTCTTTTTTTGTCAATTTTTGACGACAAAAAAGCGCCCGGACAGGCGCTTTTCGGGGGTAAGAAAAGTTTTACTTGCGGGGCAGGTTGTGTATGCCGATGCAGCATATGATCATTCCCGCAATCAGAGCCGTTTTGAGCCAGCTTCCGCTTTCCTGATAAACGGCCATGCAGGCGGTAAAACTGAGGATAAGCAGCAGTCCGGCTTTGGCCGCAAACATTTTTCTTTTGTAGCATGCCCAGTTGCATTTTCTGATACGCTGGCGGATCCAGAGCGGATGCAGCAGCAGAAAAAGCAAGCCGTAGAGCAAACAAGCAATTCCGCCGATAATAAGAGTTTGTACGGGCGGACTGAGTTCATAAAAAAAGGTCAGCATAATTATATGTTTTTATGTTAATAATTTTTAATCTGCTCAAAATATAACAGACGGCAGGCCAATTTGCAAAAAAAATATTGAGATTTTAAAAAAAAGTGCTTGCAAAATTTTTTGCATATGCTATTAAATACTTCGTTCCTTTGATGCGGGCGTAGCTCAGGGGTAGAGCGCAACCTTGCCAAGGTTGATGTCGAGGGTTCGAATCCCTTCACCCGCTCCATTTTACGAAACCTCCCTTTGGGGAGGTTTTTTCGTATTGAAATCATATGAGATAAGCTTTTGAATCCTTCAGGGAAGAGATTTCGAGAAAAGCGGCGAAAATACCGAAAAGCGGAGCTGTCCGTGAATGAGCGCGAGGGGCAGGAAAATTTTGAAAGTATTTTTGCTCCTGTTTTTTATCTGCCCAATACGGAAAAAGCGGCCGGCGCCCGTCGTCTGTTGTCGGAATCGGCGGCTGTCGTTTATGAATGGTGCATTTTCGGCGCCCCGGTGCGGGCTTTTATGTTTTTTAAACCAAGAGTGTTTACATTGTTTATGATTTGTTCGTCGTTATGAAAAAAAGGAGCAGACAGATGAAAAAAGTGAAAATTACCGTTTTGAAGAAAACTTTTGATGCCGAACTGGCCAAAGAATACGGCGCCGAAGGGCTGACGTCCTGTCCGATGCTGCGGGAAGGGCAGGTATTTTATGCCGATTATGCCAAGCCGCAGGGCTTTTGCGACGAAGCGTGGAAGGCCATATATCAATATGTTTTTGCGCTTGCCCATGGCGCCGGAAACGAGGTGTTTTATTACGGCGACTGGATCAGAAAGCCCGGTGTGGCCATTTGCAGCTGCAATGACGGGCTGCGGCCGGTGATTTTTAAGTTGGAAACAACCGATGAGGAATCCGTCATTGATTATGAACCCGTCAAATAGGCGGTGTTATATTTTTTAAGCCGATTGTTTAAAAACGGCGCCGGTGTGCTTATTTTTCCGACAGGAGGAAAAATGCGGGCGGACGCTTGGTTTGCGCTTGATGAAAAAGTGCGGTTTGCAACGGCAGGGATTGCCAATATGGCGTTCCGGTATGTTATTTTTGTTTTGCTGGGGACGATATTTTCCGTTGAGCGTTATCAACTGGTTTTGCTTGCTACCTGGCTGCTTTCTTCGCTTGTAGCGTTTTTTTCTTATAAATATCTGGTTTTTCGCACAAAAGGCAGCCATTTAAAAGAATTTGCAAAATCACTTTTGATCTGGTGTTTAAGCTATGGTCTGAATGCGCTGATTCTTGCCGGTTTGGCCGGCGCTTTGGCGTGGAACGTGTATTTTGCACAGGCGGCGGCAATATCCGTGATTGTGGTTGTTAACTATCTTTTGTTTAAGCATTTTGCTTTCGGCCGACAGAAACAAAGCCTGTTGGAACGGCTTTATAATTTGTGGAATTGAAAAAACGGCAGCCGGAAAGCAACGGTTGCTTTTTTGGGGGGAAAAGAAAAAGCGTTAAGCCGGACTTATTGTCCGGCTTTGGTGTACCAGGTGCCGCGGGCGGATCCCCGGCGGATCAGGTAACCGGCTTTGGTCAGCGCGGCAAGGTGTTTTTTGACCGTGTTGATGTTGGCTCCGCTTTTTTCCACAGCCAGTTTTAAGGTAACTCTGCCTTCCAGCCCGGCCAGTTCCAGTATCTGAACGGACAGCGTCGGCAGCTCGTCGTAATTTTCATCGTGCCCTTCGGTTTGCTCTGCCAGCCGTTTTTGCAGCCGCTGGAGAGTGCGCAGGAAGAAAATCAGCCATTCGCCGTAATCCGGCTGCTGTTTGGTAAGGCTGTTCTGAACCTGCCGCAGGCAACGGTAATACTCTTCTTTGTTGTTTTCGATGGCTGCCTCAAGCGAGGTAAAGCGAAAATAGTCGTACCCGGACTTGAGCAGCAGAAGCTCCGTTAACGCCCGCGCCAGTCTGCTGTTGCCGTCCTGGAACGGATGGATAATCAGGAAATGAACCATAAACAGAGCAATGACTGGCAGCGGATGGCAGCCGCTATTTTCCAGACAGCCGCGCGTCCATTCCAGCAATTTTCTTGTCATCTGAGGGGTTTCAAAAGGGCTGGCCGTTTCAAAAAAAACATCAATCGGCCGGCCGTCTATGGTTTTTGAATAAACCGGGTTCAAACGTTGTTTGTACTCGCCTTTTTCCTGGTCGGCAACCAGCGAATCGGCTAACAGCAGCTTATGCAGCTTTTTGATCGTAGATTCAAAAAAGTTGATTTCTTCATAGTGGTTGATAATCTGCTCCAAGAGCTGATAGTAGTTGCGCTTTTCGGCCGTATCGGTAATGGCGGCGATGCTTTCTTTCAGGGCTTTTTCTTTCAGCCGGGCGGCTTGTGCATTATCAATTCCGCCCCGTTCCCGCCAACGGCCTTTGTATTCTTCAATAGACGCAATAGCACAAAGAACCGGCTGGGAAATAAAAAGGTCTTCGATATTAATCATTTAGTCGTAGTCTCCGTTAATATCTGATAATATAGAATATTATCTCATATTATCCGATTTTGCAAGCCTTTTTCCTAAATCAGTTTTGCCTGCCATTCGCTTTCTTTAAAACCGGTAAGGACAAAGTTTTCTCCGATAATCAGCGGGCGTTTGACCAGCATTCCGTCGGAGGCGAGCAAAGATATTTGTTCGCTTTCGTTCGTCGCCGCCAGTTTGTCTTTCAGTCCGAGGGCTTTGTATTTTAGGCCGCTGGTATTAAAAAAGTTTTTTAACGGTTTGTTGCCGAGCGCCTGCCAGCAACGTATTTCGTCGGCGGTCGGCCGGTTGTCGACGATGTGGCGGGCGGTAAATTTGATGTGATTTTCTTCCAGCCACCGGCGGGCTCTTTGGCAGGTTGAGCATTTCGGGTATTCAAGAAACAGAATTGCAGTCATTTTTTTCTCTTTCATATTGTTTTTATAAAACGGACATTAACCGTTTTTGTTTTCGGCGGCAATAAAAAAAGAAGCCCTGTTTACCAGGGCTTCTCCTTAAATTATATCTGCCACGCTGTGCTCGCCTCTGTTGAGATCAAGAAAGCGTTCAACAGAGTCCTGATCGAACCGGTATGAGTAGAAACCGTCCCGATCGGGGCGGCTGCTGACATAATAGTCCGTCAGGGCGCGGGTGTTGTAGAACCCGGCGGGTTCCAGCTGAAGAATCTCCTCCACGGAAATATGTCCGCAGAAAAGAGCTCCTTCCACCCAGCGGCGTTTCAAAAGGCCGGAAAGCCTTTTTCCTGCCGACCGGTTGAACTCCGTCATTTTGCGAGCGCATTTTTCCGGAGCTTCGTTGGCATTCAATGCTCTTAAGAAAGCACATTGTCTGCCGCCTTTGGTAAAGTTGCCGCCGCCGATGTTGTAGATAAACAGGCAAGTGGCCAGCATCTCGTTTTGAGAAAGCTCTCGTTCGACAGATTGCTCTATGACCGGAAAAACATAGTTGCGCAAATGGTATTTTACGCAATCTTTTGCTTCCTCTTTTGAGATGCTCTGGTTGGGACGAACGCTTTTTCCGTTTGTGTAGCCGGTTGTGCCGTAGCCGATCGTCCATCTGGCTCCGCAAAAATACGAAGACGGGAAATAGTTTTCCACATAGGCGATGCAGGCGATCAACTCGTCTTCCAGGCCCGGATAAGCTTTGCCGTTGATTACGGTTACATTCCGCTTGTCCAGAGATTTCAATTTTACTTCTGCCGGCTCTTTTTTTACGATTTCGTCTTTCTTGTCGATAACGACGGGTTTGACAATCTCGTTTGCCGTACGCGAGGCAAGGTTTTTCACAACAAGAGTTGCCGTGCTAACCTGATCACATGCCGAGTTTTCATCCAGGGATAGAAGAGATTTTGTTTCATCTTCCTCCGAATCATCAGCAACAACAGCCAAGGGTTCTGAGAACTCCGTTGGTTCAGGGTCCGGTTGCAGCAGGATAAACAGGTCATCCTGACAGATAGCCGCCGCAATAATCAGACCTCCTAACATTGGGTAGATATATTTCATATTCATATTTATAATCATAATAATTGACAATTTTATTATAAGCATTTTTATTTTATATTTTTTACGCAATTTTGTCAATAATACGACCTTTATATTTTTTTAATTTATTGATGTTAAACATAAAAGCAGTTCTAACCAATGAGGATTGTTTGAAATGAAAAAATGCGGATTGTTATTGACGGTTTTTTGTCTGCTTTCTTTTAATGCCAACGCCGGTCTGATTTCTCCTTATGTCGGTGCAGATTATACCTATTCTTCGCTGAATTTCGGCCGGCAGAATGATGAGCTTTATGCCGATAACTTTAATTCTTTGGGAGTGGTTGCCGGTGTTAAACTGCTCAGCTGGATTTCTGTCGAGGGGTTTTATCAGCAATCGGAAAACAAGGACAACAGTGTTCATAATTACTACGTTACGGGGGACAGTTTTTCCACCAAGATGAAATTGAAATCTTACGGTGTTGATCTGGTCAGTGATGTTTTAAATTTGGGAATAGTAGAAATTTTGTCGTCCGTCGGTTACGGATATTATGATGCCGACATTACCAATTCCATTTATCTGAACGGTACTTCCGCCAAAAGAAGCTATACCGAAGACGGCAACGGTCTGCGGCTGGGAATCGGCGGTCAGGTTAACCTGACACCATCGCTTGGTATCCGGGCCATGTTCCGTTATACAATTACCGATATGGATGCGGTTAAACAAATGAAGGACGTAACGGTCGGCTTAAGATACTATTTTTAATTGCCAGCAGAACAAAAATAAATCCCCAATCTAATTTGGGGATTTATTTTTTTTATTCAATACCTTTTACAAAAAAATATTTTTTTTTAGTGCATTATTAGAAATAATAAGGTAAAAAAAAGAGATCTCTATTTTGTTAATTTTTTATGGCTATCACGACTTTTAATTGAAAAAAAGCGAGGTATTATGATTACAAAAAAGTCATTGCAGAATTTAAACGGACTTTTAATGTTATCGGCGATAGCCAAATATCAGAGCAAGAGGAAGGCGGCGGAAGCAACCAACAGTTCAATTGATACGGTTAATAAATATATTTCAAATTTAGAACAGGTCTTAGGGATAAAATTGGTTGTCAATAACGCCAAAGGTTCGCACCTGACAAGCCGAGCGCGTTTGATCGTTGAACAGGTGGAAAACGTGCAGGATATGTTGGATAAAATCTACAGTCAGCATCGTCCGGAAAATAAGTATGAAGGAAATGTCTGCGTGTGTTTACCCCAAGTTATAAGTGCCGCGCTGTTTCCGTCAGGAGTTGCCGCTTTCGGCAGTGAATATCCCGATATTAAGGTTATTTCTTTTTCAACACTCGGGTCTCCCGATTACCGTGAAATGGGAATTGATTTCGGCATTTTGACTTCCCCGCCCGAAGATTCCCGAGAATTTTCCCTGTTGTATGAAAAAAGCATAAAATGTGATTTCTTTTCTTCTCGGGCGTACCTTGAAAAATACGGATGTCCTGAAAACTTAGCGGATCTTTTGAAAAATCATCGTATGGTCAACGGACTACAATATGAAAATTATATTCCCGGCTGGAAAGAGCTGATGCAGCAGGCGCAGCATATTGTTTTTTCTTCCAACTCGGCCTTTGCCGTTGCCGAAGCGATAAAACACGATCTCGGTATCGGTTTGATGCCCAGCCGGTTTACAAAAGGAGAAATCTGTCGACTTGATCGACTGGCAAACGGACTGGACATAACGGTGTATCTTATCGCCAATAATTTTACCAAAGATATCCCGCGGGTTAAAATCGTTACCGATTATTATAAAGCGGCACTCGACCGGATATGAGCGGGGAAGGGCGCGGTTATCCTTTCCAGCAGCCCCTGGGTTTTGGAGATGGCAAGGCCGTAGTTGGTAACCGGAATGCCCCGACGTTCGCACTCTTTCAGCCGACGGATCATTTCTACCCGGTTGAGCATACAGGCGCCGCAATGAATGACCAGGGCATATTTTTCCAGATCTTCGGGAAAATCGCAGCCGGTGCAGAATTCAAACGACAGCCCGCAACCGCAATATTGTTGCAGCCAACGGGGAATTTTGACTTTGCCGATGTCGTCTGACAGGGTATGGTGCGAGCAGGCTTCGGCAATCAGCACTTTGTCGCCTTCCCGCAGGCGGTCGATCTGATCGGCGCCGCGGAGCAAAATGCCGATGTCTCCTTTGTAGCGTGCAAAAAGAGTGGAGAAAGTCGTCATTTTGATTTGTTCGGGGAGGTCGGTCGCCACTTTTTTGACAACCTGGGAATCGGTAATGACCAGAGCCGGCGCTTCTTTTAAATTTGAAATTGTCTGTTTTAAATCGTTTTCTTTGGTTACGACGGCAACGGCATTGCAATCGAGAATTTCTCTTAATACCTGAACTTGCGGCAAAATCAGACGTCCTTTGGGTGCCGACAGGTCGATCGGTACGACCAGCACAACGGTGTCGCCGGCTTTGATCAGATCACCGGCAAGCAACGGATCCTCTTTTAGTTCCGGGGGAGCGATTTTTATGATTTCTTCTTTCAGCCGGTCAATGTTTTTGCCGGTTGTCGAAGATACGGAAAGGCAGGGAATGCCTTTTTGCCGGCAATACTCTTCGTCCGCGGTGTTTGGCGCCGTCAGATCGCTTTTGTTGAAAACGACGAGAAAGGGAATTGACAGTTTCCGGATTTCTTCAATTATGCTTTTTTCTTTTTCCTGCAGCCCTTTTTCGGAGGCGACGACCAGAGCAATGTCCGTTTTGAAAAGAATTTTGCGGGTTGCCTTAATCCGCAAAAGCCCGAGCTCTCCATCGTCGTCGAGGCCGGCCGTGTCGTAAAAGGTTACCGGTCCCAGGGGGATCAATTCGTACGGCTTTGCCACGGCGTCGGTGGTGGTTCCCGGCAGAGGGGAAACAATAGCCGTTTCCTGTCCGGTTAAGGCGTTGATCAAGCTTGATTTGCCGGCGTTGCGACAGCCGATGAGGGCAATGTTGGTACGTAGGGCACGAGGTGTTTTGTTGGCATCCATTATGGTCGTCCTTTAAATATTTTTATTTACGGAAAGTAGCAAAAAAGAGAAAAACAGGCAATCTTTAATTAAAATATGCAATAAAAATGAAAATAATCCTTGCAAAAAAATTTGTTTGCTTTTAATAAGAAAGTGAAGTTTTAAGGATGAGTGGCAGAGAGGCTGGAATCGAAGCGAAAGCGGAGATCGGCGCCGCGGCACTTATCAAGTGGCACAAGCCAATTAAGCGCGAGCGGGCGTAGGCCGCAGTCGTGCGCCGGAAAAAGGTTTGCCGCAGGAATTATTGTGAAATTGAAAAATAAGTTGGATGAGTGGCAGAGAGGCTGAATGCGCGCGACTCGAAATCGTGTATACGGGGTGACTCGTATCGGGGGTTCAAATCCCTCCTCATCCGCCAATTTAGAAAAAGCACCCTGTTTTAAGCAGGGTGCTTTTTTTGTGGCGGAAGAGCCGTTTCAGACGGCGCCTGCCGGCTTGTCTTCAACGGACGGGATTATGTCTTGGGCATCTAAATTCGCAGCGGTCGCTTACGCTTTCCTTGCTTATTAAGATGTTCCCAAGAGCTTGCAGACAAAAACAACCGGAGCAGCGGTTGTTTTTGCTTAGCGCTTCTCCTCATCCGCCAATTACGAGAAAACACCCCGAAGGGTGTTTTTTTGTGGCGGAAGAGCCGTTTCAGACAGCGCCTGTCGGCTTGTCTTCAACGGACGGGATTATGACTTGGGCATCTAAATTCGCAGCGGTCGCTCACGCTTTCCTTGCTTATTAAGAT
>CALXPZ010000019.1 GCA_944390375.1 uncultured Alphaproteobacteria bacterium
CGGCAGCGCCGCCATTGTGCAACAACACACGGCAAGCAAACATAACCATACGGTTTTGTACAATATTCTCATAGCCTTTCCCCCTCGTATCCTCTCAAATTGACCCAGGTGATGTAAAATATTGTACGTTTTACTGCGCCGTTTTTTTTCTTCGCTAACCCTTGATTTTTGGTCTTGATTTCTGATGAATTTTAACGTACGTTTTTTTGATATAGCTTTCAGACACAAAAAAACCGTTGGAAACCAACGGTTTTTTGTATTTTTTTCAAATACCTGTTTACATATTTCTCAACCGGGAAATTTTATCATTGATATAAGCATACATTTCGTTGCCGAAAGGCATATTCTCCGCCCTGCGAGACAGAATATCCAGAATATCCGCGCGATACTGTCCGCAATTCTCCGCAATTTTGTACAAATTCAAAACAGCCGCCCGAACGATCTGTTCGTTTTTGTCGTTCAACTGCATGGCAATTTCGGGATAAACGGGTGAGCAGCTGTCATCAGGACAGCTAAAAGTATTTTCATAAGCCGTTTTTTGGATTTTCTTTGCAGCCTTTGCGCTGATCAATCGGTCAGCATTCCGGCGAAACCATTTGTTTCCGTTTCCGGGCATCAAAGACGTAATTTTTTTCACCAGTTTCATCATATCCTCCCTGTTCAAATTAACATATCAATTCCCGGCAAAATTTAACTTTCCGGCCGGAAATTATTCTTCTTTGGCCTCCGGTTTGCCCTCCGGCATTTCTTTGTCGGATGTCTCTTTTTCTTTCTTATTCCGATACTCATTCCACATTTTTTCAAGTTTTTCCATAAACGTAAGCTTGTCCTCGCAGATTTTCTTCTCTTCGTTCCATTCCTTTCCGGCTTCCTGACAGGCTATTTTATCCCGGTTTTCATACTGGTAATAACCATAAAAAACAGCCGCCGCCACTGCCGCCAGCAACAAAAACTTAATCAGATTTTTAAATACCAGCCACAAAACCCAAAGCCCGGTAACCGCAAACATCAGCACCTTGCTCCGCCACGGATCAATTTCCAGAACATAGGCGCGCATTCCGTAATATAAAATCAATACGATAAAAATTAAAGTTACCGGCGAGGTCAGCCCCCACATCAGCATCTTTTTCCAAAAGCTTTCTTTCTTGTCTTCCGCCATCCGTTTCATTACCCGATAAAAAAATCCGCCGTAAACTATCGCTTTATCTTATACTGCCGCCGCCAAAAAGCAAGGCACAAAATTATTCTTCTCCCGATTTCAAAATCCGCACCGACAACTAAAAACTCTCGCCGCACTGCCCGCAACGGGAACAACCGTTGCATATCAGCCGGCTGCCGCAGGTTTGGCAGCGCTCGCCGAAAAATTTGCGATAAACACCTTCCTCTCCGCCGTCAAAAAGCGAAAATTGCGGTTTCTGCAAACAAAAATTTATTTTCTTACCCTGATATTGCAACCCCGAACGCCAAGCCGCGTAACTCTGCCGGCGTTTGTCCGGCAGATGCCATGTTTTGCCGTCTTTAACAAAATTGGTGCCGGTTTCGATAAAACAAAAAGTAACATCGGCGGCAACGCATTCGTCATAAAGCGCTTTCACCCACTCATATTCAAGCGGACGGGAACCGTCATAATTTTCGCCGCCGGCAATCACCTGCTCAATCTGCCCCGCCGGCAGATACTCTTTAAGACTGACCGCCCCGATAAAAGGCGCCGCCATAACCCCCTTATGTTTAAAAGGCAGGGCAAACATAATCGGTATTCGCTCATCCGCCCGTTTTTGATTTTCGCAGGTAACGTTGAAAAAAACGTTTTCCCAGCCGTCGCTCCAGTCCGGCGGCAGACAATCGGCCACCCGCTCCGGTCGCTTGGTCAGAAGAAAAAACACTACATCCGGCCGTTGTTTTATGATTCGCCAGGCCTCATTCCGCCAGCTGTCAGCCTCGGCAAGAAAAAAATCGGACGTCATACACACCCGGATCTGCTCGCCGCACATCACCCTGTATCTGCCGTTTCTGTCTTTTTGCAGCGGATAGTCAAAATTATTTTTCACCTTATAAATACGACGGCCGTCCGCATTTCTCTGCCGGTCGAGAAAATACATATAGCAGTTGTCGCAGCCTTCGCTTTTTTTGACGCATCCGTGCCACGGGTTCCAAATGTCATGCATTTTTCCGTTCCTCTTTCTTTAACAGACCGACCTCTGCCTTTTGCTAAATCCCTGCCGGTTGTTTACATGCCGCCGGCACCTTCCCGTTAATAGCAGAAAACCGCCTTTCTGACAAGCCCCGGCAGGCTGTTTAAAACGAAAAAGAGAGCACCGGTTTTACCCGGCACTCTCTCTTATTTTTTCTAAAGATCAGAAGAGTTTCTTATAAGTCTCTTCTATCTCTTTGCTCAGTTCGGCCATGTCTGTCGACTCATCGAAACCGATACAGAAAATGCGGTACCCCGCCTTCTGATAAGCGGCCTCAACGTCCTTCCAGTTTTCCACGCCGTTCTTGTTAAACAGAATGATCTGCGGAATTTCCGGAAAGAGCGCCAGAAGAATCCAAGTATGCGTTCCCGCAATACCTACCGAAGCGGCAAGGCTGCGATACATGTTGAAATACTCGGCATGAGCCACGCCGCGAATTCCGAACACTTCCGGATTCTCATCATTCATACCCGGCACATACAGGTCAAACTCTTTCGCCAAGGCCTCGACTGTTGCCAGATCGTTTACCTTATGAAAGTGTTTCCCCAGTACCAAGTTGGCAGTTCCCTTCATAAAAGAAAGAACCTGCGGGTTAAGCGACTGCTGGGCAGCCGTAACGCCGCACTCACCATCACTTTGCAACTTTTGCGGCACGAACAAAACGTTCTTTTTACCCTCAAGCTGCCGGTAACGGCGAAGACCTTCGAAAGAAGGAGTGAGCTTGGAAGTTGCCATTTTATCCCACAAAGAAGCATCAAAACGACTTTCTTTAAGTTCACGAATGACATCCCAGCCTTCGGTCGTCATCTCTTCTTTTTCCTCGAAAGAAATTCTTTCTATACGAGAATAGAAAGGAGCCATCTTAGCAAAAATATTTTCGCTTTCTTTATCAAAATCTTCTTTGTTATCCTTGTTGGGAATGATAATAACCGGAAGATTCATAGACTTTGCGATTGCCACTGCCATGATTTCATGACCAAAACTAGAAGAAATAATTATCTTATCCATAAAATAAAAAAATATTGGTTAGTGAAAATAGTATAAGCATTTTTAGACAAAAAGTCAACGTTTTGCTGTCTCTATCGATAAATGCCGGCAAAACAACCAAGCCCGCAACCGAGGTCGCAGCTTCGAGCGCGCACTCCACAAACCACAAAAAAACCGTCCCTGAAAGGACGGTTTTTTAATGGCGGGAGTGACGGGGCTGTCTTGCTCCGTATAATCTCACTTATTACATAAGTTCGATAACTGCGCTTCGGGCACTCGTTTGCTAACGACGCCGACCGCGTCTCACGCCGCTGATGGCGTCCCAACCAAACTTCGCCTCTTGCGGTAAAAACAGCCGGAGCAACGGCTGTTTTTATCCTCGTCTTGCTCCGTATAATCTCACTTATTACATAAGTTCGATAACTACGCTTCGGGCACTCGTTTGCTAACGACGCCGACCGCGTCTCACGCCGCTGACGGCGCCCCAATCAAACTTCGCCTCTTGCGGTAAAAACAGCCGGAGCAACGGCTGTTTTTATCCTCGAGCCCGCAACCGAGGTCGCAGCTTCGAGCGCGCACTCCCCAAACCACAAAAAAACCGTCCCTAAAGGACGGTTTTTTAATGGCGGGAGTGACGGGGCTCGAACCCGCGACCTCCTGCGTGACAGGCAGGCGCTCTAACCAGCTGAGCTACACCCCCATTGAAGTTCGTTTCCCCTTATACCTAACATTTTTTTTTATTGCAAGCATTTTTTTTAGATTTTATAAAAAAAATATGGCTATTAACATTCTGGCAATTTTTTTCTGGTAATTTTCTCTCCATATGGTAGATTACCGGACTGAAAATTCAAACATAATCATAAGGATTTTTAAATTTGCGGAAAAATTATCTGAAAGAGCAAATTGCTTCAACCTTGAAAAACAAACGCTGCTGGCTCACTTTCTGCACAACGTTTATGGTTGCCATGCTCTGCATTATTTTTGTTACCCACAACACCGAGGTAAACGCTTCGCTTTCGTCTTCTGCAACCGGCATAGAAACGTTTGAAGATGAAATCTACAATGAAGAATTCAGCGAACCGGACAACGATTTTGTGGCCGAAGACTACCTTTCGGAACAAGAAACGGCAGAAATTCTGCCGACGGAAGAAACCCGGGAAAACACAATCACCCTCAAATCGGGCGACACTTTGCTGAACATTCTGACCGATATGGGGCTTGAATATAACCAGGCTAACGAAATTTTTCTGGCCACAAAAAAAGTCTACGATCCTCGAAACTTAAAAGCCGGCCAAGAACTGCAACTGACCCTTTCCTGGAATCTGCCCGAAGATAAACTGATTGCCGTCGACAGCATTTCCACTCAGATTCGCACGGCCGAACGCGTAATTGTCGAACGCAACGAAGAAGGGAAATATGCCGCCCGGATCGAAAAAGATGAATTGACGGAAGAGCTCAATTCTGCGGCGGGAATCATCGACGGTAACCTTTCCACTGCCATGAACGACGAACATGTTCCGGCTCAGATTGTCGGAAATTTCATCAACATCTTTTCCTACAGCATCGATTTTCGCCGCGACATCAAAAAAGGAGACCGTTTTGAAGTCATTTATGAAAATTATGTCGATGCAAACGGCAACGTGGTTGAAAACGGCAACATTTTATTTGCCTCTCTCACTTTAGGTAAAAGCAAAATTGACTTGTACCGCTATAAAGATGCCAGCGGAAATGTAGATTATTATGACGCCAAAGGCTACGCC
This sequence comes from uncultured Alphaproteobacteria bacterium, assembly GCA_944390375.1. Taxonomy (GTDB): domain Bacteria; phylum Pseudomonadota; class Alphaproteobacteria; order RF32; family CAG-239; genus JAFUYI01. Next base: position 4,940 of record CALXPZ010000019.1, read on the forward strand.
ATGAAAAAGACTTTGAGCCGCAAACCGATGTCTTATCAGAATGCTCGCATTTCGTCGCCGTTCGGGCGTCGTTTTCACCCTATTTATAAAGACTACCGCGTCCACTGGGGCATTGACTACGCAGCCCCTCGCAACACGTTGGTATATGCCGGCGGCGACGGTGTCATTCAGGTAGCCAAATATAACGGCGGCTACGGCAATTATATCAAAATCCGCCACAATTCGGAATATTCCACCGCTTATGGTCATATGCAGAAGTTTGCCAAAGGCATCCGTCCGGGTGTACGCGTCAAACAGGGACAACTCATCGGCTATGTCGGCTCGACCGGCCGTTCGACCGGTCCTCACCTGCATTATGAGGTTATCCACAACGGCCGCCGTGTCAATCCGCTGACCGTTAAAGCCTCTGCGTCGGAAAATCTGCGTGCGCAAAACCTGACCAAATTCAAAAAACAGGTTGCCCAGTTAAAAGAAACCTATCAAAAAATGCTGGCCGGGAAAGAAAACACGGAAACAACCGACGGCAAACTGGCGCATAACGCAAATTAAAAAAACAAACAACAAAAAAATCCCCGGCTCACCCGGGGATTTTTTTGTAATATAACCTCAAAACTAGGCCGGACAAGCGGCCATATTCAAAGGAAAGTCGTCATGTTTTGCCTGCCGGAACTCTTCAAACCGGGCGGCAAAATCAAACTTGTCAACACCGTTGATTGTCGTAATTTTCGGATTGTTCAAAATCGCCGGCAACTCCTCGCTGCGGAAAACGCTGCGCGGATCCGCATTGTCAACAAACGCGGTAACGTTGCCCGACGCCCCCGCAATAAAGCGGCGTGAAGCCAGCCGCCATATTTCGGCAGCTTTGAATCGATCATGTTCATCATCAAGCACGCTCCAATCAAACCCCAGTTCAATCAGTCGCTTTCCGCAAACGGTATTGTCAATCATCACCATCTGCGGATTTTCACGCATAAAAGCCAACGCGGCATCTTTATTTTTTGTCGTCGGTTGATAGCTGACGGAATAAAGCACCACCGTATTGGGCGCACTCTTAACGTCCTCGGTACCGGCAATCTCCACCGCCACCCTGATCAAATTATTATCTATCATAGCTTTTCTATCTCTAACTCATTATTGTGAACAACGATCTCGGCCGTATCGTTTTCTCCGATTCGCCCGTCAAGAATCGCAAATGCCAGTTTATTCTCAACTTGGTTTTTAAGCAAGCGTTTTAAAGGTCGGGCACCGTAAATCTCGTCATAACCGTTGTCGGCAATCCACTTGGCCGCCTCATCGCTGATATGCAGCTTAATATTGCGCTCAGCCAGGCGTTTTTCAATATTTTCCAACTGAATTTTGGCGATTTCTCTGATATTTTCCTTGCTCAGACGATGGAAAATACTGATCTCGTCAATCCGGTTGATAAACTCCGGACGAAACGCACCCTTAACCACTTCCATCACTGCCGCCGCAACCGCCTTGGCATCGCTTTTGTCATCGGCGCGCGCCAGAATATCAGACCCCAGGTTAGAGGTCATAATGATAATCGTGTTCTTAAAATCGACTGTGCGGCCTTTGCCGTCGGTCAACCGGCCGTCATCCAGAACCTGCAGCAACACGTTGAAAATATCCGGATGCGCCTTTTCCACTTCGTCGAACAAAATCACCTGATACGGACGACGGCGAACAGCCTCGGTCAAAACGCCGCCTTCTTCATAACCGACATACCCCGGAGGCGATCCGATAAGCCGGGCGACTGCGTGCTTTTCCATATATTCGGACATATCAATTCGCAGCATTGCCGTTTCATCGTTAAACAAGAACTCTGCCAACGCCTTGCTCAGCTCCGTTTTGCCGACCCCCGTCGGCCCTAAGAACAAAAACGAACCGATCGGCTGACGGTGATCGCCGATGCCCGCGCGCGAACGACGGACGGCATTGGCCACCGCCCGGATGGCATCTTTTTGCCCGACCACGCGGCGGCCGAGATAATCTTCCATATGCAGAAGTTTCTCTTTTTCACCCTCCAGCATCTTGTCAACCGGAATCCCCGTCCACTTGGAAACCACTTCGGCAATCGATTCATCGGTTACCACCTGTTCGGCGCGTCCTTTTTTCTCTTTGGCCAGTTCTTCCAGCTCTTTCATTTTCTTTTCCAGACCGGGGATAACACCGTATTGCAGCTCGCCGGCTTTTTCAAACTGGCCGTTGCGTTGAGCAATGGCAACCTCTATTTTGGCTTTGTCAAGCTTGTCTTTCACTTCGGTCAAATCGGCCAGGCTCTGTTTTTCCGCCTTCCATTTATCGTTTAAGCTGCGGGCTTTTTCTTCCAGATCGGCGGTTTCTTTTTCTATTTCCTGCAAACGCTTTTTTGATTGCTCGTCATGCTCTTTTTTCAAAGCCTCGCGCTCAATCTTCAGCTGCATGATCTTCCGGTCGAGATTGTCCAGCTCTTCCGGCTTGGAATCAATGGCCATTCTGAGCGAACTTGCCGCCTCGTCCATCAGGTCAATCGCCTTGTCCGGCAGAAAACGGTCGGTAATATAGCGGTTGGAAAGGGTAGCCGCCGACACCAGCGCCGCGTCGGAAATGCGCACGCCATGGTGAAGCTCAAATTTTTCCTTAATTCCCCGCAGAATGGAAATTGTTTCCTCAACCGTCGGCTCGCTGACAAACACCGGTTGAAAACGTCGGGCCAGCGCCGCGTCTTTCTCCACATATTTTTTATATTCGGAAAGAGTCGTTGCCCCCAGACAATGCAGCTCGCCGCGGGCAAGCGCCGGTTTTAAGAGGTTGGAGGCGTCCATCGAACCTTCCGACGCGCCGGCGCCGACAATCGTGTGCATTTCGTCGATAAACAAAATGATACCACCGTTTGAAGCCTCTACGTCTTTCAACACCGCTTTCAAACGCTCTTCAAATTCACCGCGGAATTTTGCCCCCGCGATCAACGCGCCCATATCAAGCGCCAGCAGGCGCTTGCCGCGCAGGCTCTCCGGCACGTCGTTGTTGACAATCCGCATGGCCAGCCCTTCGACAATCGCCGTTTTGCCGACGCCCGGCTCACCGATCAACACCGGATTGTTTTTGGTTCGCCGCGATAAAACCTGAATGGTACGGCGAATCTCATGCTCCCGGCCGATAACCGGATCAAGTTTGCCTTCTTTGGCCTTGCCGGTAATATCGATGGCGTATTTTTTCAATGCTTCAAAATTATCTTCGGCAGATTCGCTGTCGGCCAGCCGCCCCTGACGATAATCGCTGATGGCACGGTTGAGCTTAACCGCGTCAACCCCGTTTTGCTTCAAAACATCATACGCCTTGTTGCCGGCAACGGTCGCCAGCGTCTGCAACAAACGCTCTGCGGTAACGAATTTATCATTGGCCTTGTCGGCGATTTTTTCTGCCTCCAGCAACACGGCGCTGAAATCCTGCGCCATCACCGTCTGCACGCCGGCGCCCGATACCGCCGGAATTTTATCCAGCTCGGCAGCCGTATCACGCTTAATCAACGACAGATTGCCGCCGGATTTTTCAATCAGGCTTTCAACCGTACCGTCTTTGGCATCAAGCAGCGCCTGCAAAAGATAAAGCGGGGTTACATACTGATGCCGGCGGGCAACCGCCAGATCAACCGCATTTTTTATCAGTTCCTGCGAACGGGTGGTAAACTTTTCAATATTCATCTTTTTTTTCTCCTTGTTTTTAAATATAAGAAAAGAAGAAAAGAAAAGTCAAGCACACACACCCAAATAGTTATAAATATTTTCTACACCTGTTTTGTATCGCTCAAACGATCTGCCGCCGAACATACATCTTCCCTTTTAATTCATCTTCTCCGACGTCGTCCATTACCGTTTTTTTTTATCATTTCTCACGCGGTCGTTCATTTTCACAACACCGCCTTCGGCTTATTCCGTTTTTTTCTCACCTTCCCCGCTGTTGGTTCATTGCCTTATCTGCAACCGCTTTTTACTTTCTCGGCAGCAGCTTTCCGCCTTCTACGCAACCATTCCTCTGATTTGCCTTCATCCTTTCTGCCGGCTTTTCAACTTCTCGACAACCATTTTCCGCACCGGTCGCCGCCTTTTTTATCGTTTTTCCCGTCTTCGTCATCTCTTTCCGCTCTGCCGGCAGCTTATTGCCGCCTGCTTCCTCCCTAACCGCCGCCTGCTGCGTTTTACTCCCGTTTTCACCCTTAAACTTCTGTTCTTGCTATTCTTCAGCCTCCAGCCCCTCTTCTCCCGCCTTTCCACCTGTTTTTGCAATTTTTCAAAAAAGCGCCCTCATCTTTAGTTATCAAACCATCATCTGAACCCGATCGTCCTGACGATAAAAAACTCCCTCATCTTTCGACAAGGGAGTTTTATTAAAAATCAAAGTAAAATTACTTCAATTCAACCTTAGCACCGGCAGCTTCAAGTTTCTTCTTGATTTCTTCAGCTTCAGCTTTCGGAGCATTTTCTTTAATGGTCTTCGGAGCGCCGTCAACCAGATCTTTGGCTTCTTTCAGACCCAGTTGGGTAATAGCTCTGATTTCTTTAATGACGTTAATCTTGTTGTCGCCGGCAGCAACCAGAACAACTTCGAATTCGTCTTTTTCTTCTTCAGCAGCGGCAGCAGCACCACCGGCAGCAACGGCAACAGCGGCAGCGGCGGAAACGCCCCATTTTTCTTCCAGCATTTTGGAAAGGTCAGCAGCTTCCATAACAGTCAGGGCTGACAATTCATCAACTAATTTGGCTAAATCGGCCATTTTTTTTCTCCATAAATAAAATTAAATCTTTTAGTTAAAAACCACAAACAAGAGGCAACCTAGGCTGCCATGTCTTTTTCCGAGTATGCTTTGGTAACCCGGGCCAACTGAGCGGCAGGAGCCTGCAGCAGGCCGATGATCTTGGCGCGCAGTTCGTCAACCGACGGGATGCTGGCCAGACGTTTGATTTCATCAACGGAGAGAACACCTGTTCCCATTGCACCGCCGACGATAACCAGTTTTTCGTTACCTTTGGCAAATTCAACACAAGCTTTGCAGGCCGAAACCGGATCATTTGCAAAAGCGATTGCAGTCGGACCGGTAAACAGGTCTGCCAAAGCGGCGAATTTTGTATCTTTCAGAGCCAGACGAGTGATGCGGTTTTTAGTTACTTTGAACCCGGCACCGACTTTGCGGATGTTGTTTCTCAATTCGGAAACCTCGGCTACGGTCAATCCTTTGTAATGAGAAATGACCACAACTTCGGACTCTTCAAACAACTGCTTGAGTTCGTTCAGTAATTGTGCTTTTTCGTCACGATTCACTTTTCTATCTCCAACAAAACATCTCATAAACCCGAGATGTCGTATTTTACAATTTTGCCCATGCGGAAAACCGCAGCGGCAAGGTTAATCTGTCCAGGAGAAAAAAACGATTTAAGAAATCTTATTACTCCGTCTGCGTAGGAAATTAAGGTCAGGCAGCAAGTGAAAACGCCGCCGTAACAGACCGCCTACGGTCTTGGACAGGCAAGAACAACACTTTTCAAGCGTTCTTCTTATGGCTGCTTGATAAACTTTTAACACTTAAATGTCAAGCATTTTTTTCATTTTAAACCTCTTTACCGCAGTCCTTCCCCGCACCCAAGCCGCTCATAGGTCAGGCTCCCTTTTCTTTCTGCCGCCCTTCCCTACTGCATTTTACCGGCGGCGTCAAATTTCCGCAAAACCTTGCGGCATTTCCGACCTGTTGTTTTTGCCGCAGAACACACCCCCGTTTCACCATTTTTAATCCGTCCGTGTAAATAATCCGCAGGCAGCCGCAGACAACATTCCTCTTTTTAGCCCCTTTTCAAATTCGGAAAAACGCCAATCGGCTCCCCGAACGCCCCGGCACAATATCAAATATATAAAGCTGCCGGTTGTTGAAAAGCACACGCAAAACCGCAAAGCTTTCCGATTACAAAAAGCGCCTGCCCGAAAGCAAGCGCTTTTTTATTTTCGTAAATGACTTAAACTGAAATTTTCCGGTTTGGACAATTACAGATTGGAAAGATCGACGTGAACGCCGGCTCCCATCGTGGAACTGATGGAAATCTTCTTCATATAAGTTCCTTTAGCTCCCGACGGTTTAGCTTTGATGACGGCGTCAATCAGAGCTTTGGCGTTTTCATAGATCGCTTCTTCGCTGAAGCTGACTTTGCCGATCCCGGCGTGAACGATACCGGTCTTTTCGGCGCGGTACTGAACTTCACCGGCTTTGGCCTTTTTAACGGCACCGGCAACATCCATGGTAACCGTACCCAGTTTCGGGTTCGGCATCAGGCCTTTCGGGCCGAGAACGCGGGCGACGCGGCCGGCCAGCCCCATCATATCCGGGGTGGCGATGCAGCGGTCAAACTCGATTTTGCCGGCCAGGATCGAATCGATCAGGTTTTCGGCACCGACGATATCAGCACCGGCAGCCTTGGCTTCATCGGCTTTTTCACCCTGAGCCAAAACGGCGACGCGAACAGTTTTGCCGGTACCGTTCGGCAGCGAGCAAACGCCCCTGACCATCTGGTCGGCATATTTCGGATCAACGCCGAGGTTGATTGCCAGATCAACGGTTTCGTCAAACTTGGCATTTGCATTTTCTTTAACCAGCTTAACAGCGTCTTTCAGCGAATAAAGCTTAGACTTGTCAATGGTTTTGTATGCATTTTCAATTCTTTTTCCAGCCATTGTCTTACTCCACAACCTTTACGCCCATAGATACCGCCTGACCTTTAACCATGTTCATGGCGGCCTCAACCGTCGAGCAGTTCAGATCCGGCATTTTGGCTTCGGCAATTTCTTTTACCTGAGCCAGCGTAATCTGACCGGCAACGGTTTTGCCCGGTTCTTTCGAAGCAGACTTAATTTTGGCAGCCTGTTTGATATAGAAAGAAACCGGCGGCAGTTTGGTGATGAAGGTAAAAGATTTATCTTCATAAGCGGTGATGACAACCGGCACCGGGATACCCGGTTCCATTTTCTGGGTTGCGGCATTAAAAGCCTTGCAGAATTCCATAATGTTCAAGCCTTTCTGGCCAAGGGCCGGACCGACCGGAGGAGACGGGTTTGCCTTCCCGGCGGGGATTTGCAGCTTGATCAATCCTAAAATTTTCTTTTTAGATTTTACAGCCATATTATACCTCGCTTTTAGGTTTGTGGTAAGATTATGGCAAATCTCCCACAAATTTATGATAACACAAACAAACCTCCCGGCCAAAACTTCCGGCCGGAGGTTCGCTCCCTGTATATCACAACCGATTCAATTTGCAAGCGTTTTTTTAATTTATTTTCTCCCGGCCGAAATACATTTTGCTTTCTCCCGGCCGTAACACACCGGCTTTTAAAATTGAAATATTTCCAAAAGAAAAAGCAGTCTTTTCAGACTGCGTTTTTCTTTGATTGCCGCCCTCTCTTTTTGGGAGCCGGTTCCTGCGAAACACTTCCTAATTCGGAAGTACAATGCGGGCAACGGGTCGCCTGCAAAGGTATCTCTTCGCAGCAATAAGGACATTTTTTTGTTTTTGGAGCAGCCGCTGCGGCGGCGTCGGCTTCTTTCTTGCTGATGGTGCCTTCCACTTTGTTAATGCCTTTAATCAGGATAAAAACGGCAAAAGCCACAATCGTAAAGCTGATAACCGCGTTCAGGAAATTACCCACATTCAGAGTCGTTGCGCCGGCTTCTGCCGCCTGTGCAAGCGAAGCATAGGCACCGCTGTGGTTCGGCACGTCCTTAAGCACAAAAAAGAGATTGGAAAAATCCATACTCCCGATCAAAAGCCCGATCGGCGGCATGATAATGTCTTTAACCAGAGAATCGACGATTTTCCCGAAAGCGGCACCGATGATGATACCGACGGCCATGTCAATGACATTGCCCCGCATGGCAAATTTTTTAAATTCATTCAAGAAAGATTTGAACATAAAACCTCCTTTTATACATAAAAAAGCCGCCCGTAACGGCGGCTTATTCTAAAGTCCTAAATCAGCTGACCTTTTCCACCTGGTTAAATTCCAGTTCAACCGGTGTGGAACGTCCGAAAATCGAGACCGAAAGTTTAAGGCGGGATTTTTCGGCATCAACATCTTCAACCAGCCCGATAAACGAAGCAAACGGACCGTCGCAAACACGAACCTGTTCGCCGATTTCAAAGTTGACTACCGTCTGCGGCCGTTCAACGCCTTCTTCAATTTGTTTGATAATCCGTTCGGCCTCGGCGTCGGAAATGGCCTGCGGCTTATTGCGCGCTCCCAAAAAGCCGGTTACCCGCGGCGTATTTTTAACCACATGCCAGCTGTCATCCGACATTTCCATCTTAACCAGCACATAGCCGGGGAAAAACTTGCGTTCGGAATTGACTTTGGAACCTTTTTTGATTTCCACGATATTTTCGGTCGGCACCAGCACTTCCAGTATTTTGTCTTCCATATTTTTCAGAACCGCCTGTTCGCGCAGCGATTCGGCAACTTTTTTCTCCCAACCGGAATAAACGTGCACCACATACCAATGAGCAGCCATTGTCCTCTTTCTCCTAACCAAAAATCAATTTAACGATAAAGCCGAAAATCTGGTCGACACAAAAGAAAAAGGCGGCAGCGATCGCCACCAGGATAATCACCATAATGGAAGTTTGCACAACTTCCTTTTTGGTCGGCCATGTAACTTTTTTAACTTCCTGCTTAACCTGTCTGAAAAACAGCACCGGACTAACTTTTGCCATCAACTTCATCCAATCATCAAAATATTTCACTATTAAAGACAGCCGCGCTTTGGGCAACACCCCGGATAATCGGCGCGGAAACTGCCCGATTTTTCAGCAAACATAAACTATTACACAAAAGATTGCAACATCTTTTTTCAAAAAGTCCCGCTGTTTTGACAAACGGGAAAAACAGCGGCCGTTTTTATCCGGCAGCGACCTTTTTATCTCACGGATTGTTTTTCTTATTTTCGTCTTTTCCGAGAATATAGGG
>CALXPZ010000020.1 GCA_944390375.1 uncultured Alphaproteobacteria bacterium
TAGGAAGAAGAATAGATGGCAAAAGAGAAATTTGAAAGAAGCAAGCCGCACTGCAACATCGGGACGATTGGTCACGTAGACCATGGTAAGACGACGTTAACGGCAGCTATTACGAAAGTATTGGCGGAACAGGGCGGAGCGAGCTTCACGGCCTATGATCAGATTGACAAGGCGCCTGAAGAGAGAGCACGCGGTATTACGATTTCGACGGCACACGTTGAATACGAGACACCGAACCGCCACTATGCTCACGTAGACTGCCCGGGCCACGCTGACTATGTAAAGAACATGATTACCGGTGCAGCGCAGATGGACGGAGCAATTTTGGTAGTATCTGCGGCTGACGGTCCGATGCCGCAGACGCGTGAACACATTCTGCTGGCTCGTCAGGTAGGTGTACCGGCGATTGTAGTATACATGAACAAGGTAGACCAGGTAGATGATCCGGAATTGTTGGAACTTGTAGAGATGGAAATCCGCGATCTGCTGAGCTCCTATGGTTTCCCCGGGGATGAAATTCCGATTATCAAAGGATCTGCACTGGCCGTATTGGAAAACGGTGATCCGAAGATCGGACACGATTCGATTATCGAATTGATGAAGGCGGTTGACGAATACATTCCGCAGCCGGATCGTCCGAAGGACAAACCGTTCCTGATGCCGATTGAAGACGTATTTTCGATTTCCGGCCGTGGTACGGTAGTAACCGGCCGTGTAGAACGTGGTGTAATTCATGTCGGTGACGATATTGAAATCGTAGGCATTAAGCCGACGCAGAAGACGACCTGCACGGGTATTGAAATGTTCCGCAAACTGTTGGACGAAGGCGAAGCCGGGGACAACATCGGTGTATTGCTGCGCGGTACGAAGAGAGAAGAAGTAGAACGTGGCCAGGTATTGGCGGCACCGGGTTCGGTTACGCCGCACACCGAGTTTGAATGCGAATGCTACATTCTGACAAAAGAAGAAGGCGGACGTCATACGCCGTTCTTCAACAACTATCGTCCTCAGTTCTACTTCCGTACGACGGATATCACGGGAGCGGTAGAACTTCCGGAAGGCACGGAAATGGTAATGCCGGGCGACAACATTCGTATGAAAGCCCAGCTGATCCACCCGATTGCGATGGAAGAAGGTTTGAGATTTGCGATCCGCGAAGGCGGCCACACGGTAGGCGCCGGCGTTGTATCGAAGATCATCAAATAAGACAGCGCTTTAAGCGAAAACAAAAACTCCCCGCAAAACATTTTGCGGGGAATTTTTTTGTAATCAGAAAAATGTGTGCCTAACGGTTTATGCGGAGATTCTGCTTATTCAAAAAATGCGGCCGCTATAAAGACGGAGGAAAAACAAAAGCGGCAAGCAGAATAAAGCGAAAGAAAACGAAAAAATCAAAGTATTTGATATAAAGGCACAAAAAAACTCCCCGCCGAGCGGGGAGAAATAAGATAAAGGAAACGTCCTTTACTGATTGTCGATACCGTTGCCGCTGCTGAACGGAACAAATTGTCCGACACCGCCGAAATATTTGCGGAAAAAGCCTTGTTCCTGTTCCGGTGTGGCAGTTTCCTGTTCGCTGATTTGCAGATCTTTGCCTTTGCTGCGGTCAAGATGTTGAATGGTTGCGATTTTACCGTTATTATCAAATTTAACGACCAGCAGCTTTCTGTCGGTTTCTTCCGGTTTCATAAAAGCGATCTGTTCAATTTCCGAGGACATATAGATCCATGTGTTGCGATCGAGGGAAACAACGGAAGAGGGAGACCCCAGGATGCCCCGAACCTCGCTCTGATCCATTCCCGTTCTTAACTGTTCGATTTTATCGTCGGAAGGCATATTGCCCGTGTAGTTGACGAAAGTATCTTTGGCGCAGGCAGAAAGTCCGATCATCAAAAGTCCGAGAAAAAAGAATTTGTTTGTTGTTGACATCATGGCATATCCTTATCATTATAATTGCGGTTTGAAACATATATAACACGGGGAATGGATTTATGCAAAAAGATTTTTCGTATCCGTTGATTGTTGCGGATCTGCCGCAGTCAGAACAGCACTACCGCCTGAAAGCCGATGCCGAAAACTGCCGACAGCTGGCAGAGGTGTTGAAAGTTCCCGGCGTAGATAAGGTAGAAGCGGATATAAAATTGAAAAACCGCCATGCGGACAACCGTCTGGATATATCCGGTCATGTTTTGGCTCGCCTCCGGCTGGAAAGCGTCGTTTCGTTGGAGCTTTTTGAGCAGGAATACGACTTTGATTTTTCCCTTTGTTACGACACCAAGGCCACCTATGACAGCCAGCGCGGGGAAAGCGAGGATTGGACGGTCGATTTGCCGGATGTCGTCATTGGCGGAAAAATTGACTTGGCGGACATCGTGATTGAACAAATAGCCCTCCGTCTTGATGATTATCCGCGTCGACCGGGAGAAGTTTTTTATTTTGAATCCGAATTTGACGAAGACGAAAACGACAAGCCGCGCCCCTTTGACGTGCTGGCAAAACTCAAGAAATAAAAAATTATACTTGCCAAATAGAAAATTTTTGAGTAAAAGACGGATAACCGATTTCGGGAATTGCAAAATAAGTTGCATTTTGTGAAAAAATGTAGTATTGCTTTTCCTGAAATTTTTTGTGATAACAATGTTTTTTTGAAAAGAATAAGAAAATGGCAACACCAAAACATAAAACTTCAAAATCACGCCGTGATATGCGTCGTTCTCACGATGCTTTAGGTGCAAATGCTTATCATGAATGCCCCAACTGCGGTGAGTTGAAAAGACCTCATCATGTTTGTCCTTCCTGTGGTCAGTACGACAAACGCGAAGTCGTTGCTAAGAAAGCAGCCGAATAAAAAATAAAATTGTCATAAAACTTAACTGGATGGAGCACAATTTTGTCTGATAATCTGGTTATATCGATTGACGCGATGGGGGGGGATAATTCCCCTCGAGTCGTCATAGAGGGGGTGAATATCGCCGCCAAAAAGAACCCCGACGTCCGCTTTTTGCTGTTCGGGGACGAAGCCAAAATCGCGCCGCTGCTCAGCCAGTATCCGAAACTTGGCAAGGTATGCAAGATATGCCACACTTCCGAGTGGGTTAAAAACGAAGATAAACCTTCTCAGGTTATCCGCAATCGCAACACCAGTATGTATATGGCAATTGACGCCGTACGTTCCGGCCGTGCCCAGGCGATTGTTTCTGCCGGCAACACCGGTGCTTTGATGGCTATTTCAAAAATGGTCTTAAAGACCATGCAGAAAATCCACCGGCCCGCAATCGTAACGATTATGCCCCATTTAAACGGTCGTTATGTAATGCTTGACTTGGGCGCAAATACCGAATGCGATGCCGTCAATTTGGCGGAATTTGCCATTATGGGTAATGTGTTTGCCAAGCATGCGCTGGATGTGGCTCATCCAAAAGTTGCCCTGCTCAATATCGGAGCGGAAGCGATGAAAGGCAAGGAGGAAATCCGCCAGGCGTCCCGGATGCTGCGCAATGCGGCGATAGACATTAACTATACCGGTTATGTCGAGCCGCACGAAATTGCAAACGGAGTGGCGGATGTCATTGTTGCGGACGGCTTTACTGGCAATGTTGCGCTCAAAACAACCGAAGGAACGGCTCGTTTGGTTGTCCGGCTGATTAAAAAGGCCATCAAACGTTCGTTTTTAGCCAAAATCGGGCTGCCTTTTATGCTGGGCGTTGTTTATAAAATCAAAAAATGTATGGATCCCCGGCTCTATAACGGAGCCATGCTGATCGGCTTAAACGGTTTGACGGTAAAAAGCCACGGCGGCACGGATGCCCTCGGATATTCCGTTGCAATCGACAATGCGGCCAAATTGGTACGGCAGGATTTTGTCGCAACCATCAGGAAAGAAATCGAAAAAATTGATTTGGATGAACTGAATCAAGAAAGCATTTATGAAGGATACTACGTATGACGATTATTCGCTCCCAATTAATTGGCACGGGATATAAGCTTCCGGCCAAAGTGCTCACCAATGACGATTTGTCGAAAATGGTAGAAACCAATGACGAATGGATCAGCACCCGCACCGGCATCAAAAGCCGGCATATTGCGGCCGAAGGTGAGCAGACTTCCGACCTGTCGTATGATGCGGCGCTGATGGCAATTAAAAATGCAGGCATTGAAAATCAGGAAATAGATTTTGTGATTGTGGCAACGGTTACCGGGGACAACACTTTCCCCGCAACGGCGGCCAAACTTGCCAAAAAACTCGGTCTTAAACCGGGAACGCCGGCCATGGACGTCAATGCTGCCTGCTCGGGTTTTGTGTATGCCTCGCAGATTGCCGACAACATGATCCGTCTCGGACAGGTTAAAACAGCCCTTGTCATCGGAGCGGAAACTCTTTCCAAAATTACCGACTGGACCGACCGCAACACCTGCGTTTTGTTCGGGGACGGCGCCGGAGCCGTAATTCTTCGTGCGGCGGAATGCGCCGGCAGCAAAGACGATACGGGTGTTCTGGCAACGAAAATTTACGCCGACGGCAGTCATTTTGACAAGCTCTTTTCCGACGGCGGCGTATCTTTCAACCAAAAAGCCGGTTTTATCCATATGGACGGCAAAGAGGTATTTAAGATCGCCATTCCGAGTTTGGTTCAGGGCGTTGAAGAAAGCCTGAAAATTGCGGGTGTTTCCATCAATGATGTCAACTGGTATATTCCCCATCAGGCCAACCTCCGTATCATCGATTCGGTTGCTAAAAAGCTGGAAATAGACATGGATAAGGTAATCGTTACCGTCGATCATCACGGCAACACCTCGGCCGCTTCCATTCCGCTTGCTTTGGCAGAATCCGTTGCTGCCGGTAAAATCAAAAAAGGCGACCTGGTTGCGATCAGCGCCATGGGAGCCGGGTTTACCTGGGGCGGCATGGTTATCCGCATTTAAATTGTTTATAATAAAATTATATGTTGGCGCTAAAATATTTTGTGGTATATTAGCGCCAATGTTTTAGTTAAAATCAAAGTTAAAAGAGGAAAAATATGATGAAAACAATTACCCGCGCCGATGTCGCAGAAATCCTTTATCAGGAAGTAGGTTTGTCCCGTAAGGATTCTGGCGAAATTCTGGATATGGTTTTGGCTGAAATCGTCAACGAACTTGCTGCCGGAAACGACGTTAAACTTTCGTCTTTCGGGACGTTTGCCCTGCGCGACAAAAAGCCCCGTATCGGCCGCAATCCCAAGACCGGGGTAGAAGCGGAAATTTCCTCCCGCCGGGTTATCTCTTTCAAACCTTCTCAAACCATGCGTAAAGCCGTCAACAAGAAGTAATTATGCCCGTCAACAAGTCAAAAGCTGCTTTCAGAACCATTGCCGAAGTCGCCGAAGAACTCGGCGTCGCAACACATGTGCTGCGCTTTTGGGAAACTAAGTTTTCACAAATAAAACCGATGAAAAGAAGCGGCGGCCGGCGTTATTACCGGCCTGACGACGTAGAAGTGCTGCGGCTGATTAAAAACCTGCTGCATGTCAAACGCTTAACGATTGAAGGTGCTCAAAAGGAAATCAAAGAAAAGGGGATAAAATCTCTGATCGGCGAAACAATCCAGAATGATTTTTTTGCTGCCGAAGAAGCCAAAGAACCGAATGTTATCGCCGATGTTCTTTCCGAGCTGAAACAAATCAGGACGGATTTGCAACAGGCTCTGGATAATAAATAAAAGATATA
>CALXPZ010000021.1 GCA_944390375.1 uncultured Alphaproteobacteria bacterium
CTCATATTAAATTTAATCCTGCCTGTCATTACTTAACTCTAAAGAATTTCCTCTAGGTTCCTTAATATACAGACTTTATTATCTTCTATCAAGATCATACCGTCCGCATATCCTCTAGCTTACTTATCTACTCTCTGTTATAACCGCGACCTTTCAGGCCGCCCGGCATTGTTACGTTATCGTCTCAACGTCGGTGAGTGGGTTTATAGAAAATTATTCGCCATCTGTCAACACAAAAAATGCATTTTTTTTGATTTTTTTCCATCTTTTTTGTAACATCTTGAATAAATATAATATTTTCTTTCAGTCTAATTCGGAACGATTTTTGTTTTGTTTTCCCCGGCTTATGACCACATCTTCAGAAGCATATATATTATATAGTAAAATTTTCGCCAAAAGGCCTGTTTTTTCTTTGTCGTTTTCCGAATCTTAACATTAACTTTGTATTTTACTGTATATTTTGCTATACTTTCAGAAAGAATAACTACTTACGGAAATTCAGATGGCTTTTACTTTCTTCACGCTCGGCGGACGACAACTATGGGAAGACGTTTACTTTTATCAGAAGTGGCGAATCCAACGGAATTGTCTGACAAAACGCTATCGCCTTCTTGACAACTGGGATATCCGGCGGGAGAGCGGCAGTTTTGACAAGTGTTTGAAAACACTTAAAAAATATATTGATATTTTTCAAATTCCTTTACCCAAAAAGAAAGCGATTCTGTTTTTGCACGGACTGGGCGGCAACAAAAACCAATTCAAAAAAATGGCGGCTGCTCTGGAAACTGCAGGACGGGCGGTGATTGCCATCAATTATCCCTCGACTCGGAAAGATTTTAACGCCCATCTCCGGCAGCTTCTTCTGTTGACGACGAATCTGGAAGGCACGGAAGAACTTTCCTTTGTTACTTACGGAATGGGAGGCCTGCTGATACGCGCCCTGCTTAACTCGCCCGCCATATCTTCCGGGCGTTTTAAAATCGGAAGAATCGTGCAGATTGATCCACCGAATCGGGGCAATCAACTTTTGGAAACTGTTTCCGATTTCAAAATTTTATCGTTTATCCTGGGGCCTCTGACCAAACTCGGCTCTCTGCGTCGCGCATCCAAGGTGCCGCCCTTCCCTGAAAAAACAGAATTCGGGATTATAACCACGCAAAACCCGCTGATTTCGTTTTTGCGGAACATTCTGCCCATGAGCTGGCAACGAAAAATTTATCGTCCCGGCGATTCTTTTTTGGCCGGCAACAGGGGTATGACAGAAATAAAAACATGGCACCCGAATCCGTTGGCGGATAAAAAAACCATTCGTGCCTGCCAAAACTTTTTGCAAAGAGGGAGTTTTTAAAAATACGAAAGTATGAAAAAATAAAAAAACTGTAACATTTTTTTATGCTTTTTTATGATATACTGGCAAAAATAGGAGTGGTGTATATGAAGGCCGTTTTAATAAATCTGGGAATTTTGCTCGCATTTGCAGCAATGTATTACTTTGATTTTTGGGCTCTTTTTACATTCAAAAACGCCACGCTTTATGCTTTCGGGCTGGTGATTATTGTGTTACTGATCGGGTTAAAAGTATTAGGTAATCCCTTTGGGAAAAGGAAATGACAATGACTGAAAAATTGAAAAAACAATTGATTTTTGGGCTCCTGGCATGGGGATTATTTGCATTTTTACCGAATACCGCTCATGCACAGATTATCAACTGGAGCTCCGGCAGCGATAAAGATGTGGCTGAAACCGTCGCGGCAAAAGCTATACGCAGTCAGGGACAAGCCGGCGTGGATAGCGCTATGAAAAGAGCCGGCTATTCATCTTCCAATGTACGCGCCGTAACTTCGGAAGAAATAGCGGCCAAGAAAAAGGCGGCTGATCAGACCAATACCCTGAAAGAACATTGGGACGGTGCATCTAATGCAGCGGTCGCACGATGGAAGGGATCAGATGGTGTGGTTAGCGGAGCTTGGAATGTCATCAGCGGAGCTGCAGCTGACTTATTCCGTACCTCCGATCAGATTGAAGAATCTCTTCAAGAGTACCAGACTGCCGATAATGCCGATAACATCGCCGCCGCAAACAAGGCGGCAGGGGCTTTAGATCAAGAAAACGACAATCGTGAAGCGGCAAAAAAGGCCGTTGCCGTTTATGAAACACCGGACGGACAAAAAGTATATATGGACGCCAGCATGAAATCCATCGGCGGGCTGATGGACGGGTGCGTTCCGTTGCCGCTTAAATTGGAACAGAGCGAAAAATGTATTTTGTGCCCGCTGTTTGTTATCTTATTTAACACCGCGGAGAGTATGAGTACGGTTGCTTACAATACTCTGGCCGAAGGTTTCAAAAACCTGCTGTTGATCGGTTTTGCGCTTTATGTTGCCTATGTTACGCTGAAACAGGTCAGTTCTTTTACCAAACAGGACGCACCTAAATATATCACCGACCTGTTGACTATGAGTTTTAAGGTGCTGCTGGCCTATCTGATTTTGACCAATGTGGAAAAATTGTATGATCTGGTTTTGGAACCCCTTTTGAGTGCGGCAATGGAATTTGGCGGTGCTTTTCTGTTCCGCAGTTCCGATAACAGCAATTCGTTTATGAATTGCACGTCCGCACAAAGTATTGAAGGCGCCACCCTGGTCAGCGGTTTTTACAGCCAGGCTCTGTTTGCCAAAATAAACTGCTTTGTAACCGCGGTTCAGCAGGAACTGGCAGTTGCCTCTTCCATCGGCAGTTCGATGATGTGTGTTGCTCAAAACGAAGCTGAACACTGGTTTGGTCTGCCGGATATGACAATGCTTATCACCGGCGCCCTGATCTGGGTATTCAGCTGGCTGATTACCCTGGCTTTCGGTTTCTACCTGATTGACGCGGTTATCAGACTCGGAATTATCGGCGGGCTGATGCCTTTCCTGATTGCCGCCTGGCCGTTTAAGCTGACCAGCGGGTATACGGGCAAGGGCTGGGCTATGTTCTTGAATACATTTTTCACCTTTGTTTTCCTGGGGTTAGTCGTCAGCGTCAACATTGAGCTGGGCATGCAATCCATGACTGGCGGCGAAGGCGGTGCAGAAGAAATTATGAACCTGATCAATAAAAATGACATCAAGCCTCTGGTTGAGCTGATGAGCATCGGCATGACCGGGTTACTGTTTATGATCTTGTGCTGCATTTTCGGTTTCAAACTCTGCGCGGAAGCCACGTCGCTTGCAGCTCAGATGTCTTCTGCTCAAAACCAAACCCATGGCGCCAAAATTGCCTCGCTGGGAGCCGGTGCTGTCAAATGGGGTGCCGTTAAAAGCGGTGCGGCTCTTTGGGGAGGTGCCAAACTGGCCGGCGAAGGGCTGGGCGTCAATGACCGGGTAAGAGCCGGTAAAGAAGCCGTCGGGCGTAGAGTATATAAGGGGCTGAACGCTATCGGAGCGCGTCTCCATCTGCGGGGTGCAACTTCTAATGCGGGAGCCGGCAGCGGAACAGCAGGCGCCATCGGAAGCAGCAGCAATGTCGAGAACTCTCGCGCTTCCGCGGGCAGACAAGACCAAAGACGTCTTGATACCGAACGGAGGACCGCCGGCGCTAACGCTTCTGCAGAACAGGAAGCTCTTAACCAACAACCGAACGTCAGCGGCGAAGGGCAAGCCAACGGGCAACAGCCTCCTCGTACGACGGCAGGACAAGCACCTCGCGATGCCGATGGTCGTACCGAGAACACTACATCCCGGAATGAGACGCACACCGAATCGAGCCGTACAGCTGAAAACCGCAGCATGACGGAAGCTGCAGAACAGACACAGGATGCGGATACAGGTCGCCAAGATGTCGAACAGCCGTCTGACAACGGAGCCGGCGCAGCCGAACCGCGGCAGCCGGATACAAAAGAAAAAGCAAACTCCGTTGTGGAAGATGCTAAACAGAAAATGGCGGCCGCCGCAGAAAATGTTGCCCGTTCCGGCGGACGTATGGGTAGAGGCGGAGCCGTTGCCGGCAATGCTTTCGGAAGGAAAGATAATGACGGTAAGGACAAGAAAGGTTCAGACAAAGATAAAAGAGGTATGCGCGAACAGATTGAGGAATTGAACAGAAAAATTGCCTCCCTGACGCAGCAGATCAACGAGCTGGAGAAAAAACAAAAAGCCGGCGGAAATGCCGAAAATGTGGCATACGGAAGAGCAGGCTTTGACGAGCAAATGAAAAAACTGAAAGAGGAGAAAGAAAGACTGGAAAATATGCTGAAAGGGCAATCAACAGGAAACAACGAATCCAACAAGAGCCAAAAATAAGCAAGGGAGCTACCAATGGTAAAGAACATTAACATAGCAAGATTTTGGAAATTGCTGTTTATTATTCCGGCAGTGTTATTGTTGTTTGCCTGCACCGCCGTTGATGACAACAACTCGGCAATTAACAACACGGAAGACTCTGTTGCTCTGGCAGAAAAACACCGCGAATGCTGGCAGGCGGCCGTTGTCGGTGCCATCTATGATACCACCAGCACTATTACCATGGGAATGTACAGCCACATGACCGAAGGCGCCATGGCTTTGATGATGGTGGCCTTTGCCGTTTGGCTGTCGTTCAGGATCTTGCAGCACGTCAGCTCTTTTACGGAAGAATCTCCGGCGGAAGTGTGGACAGAGGTGATGAAGAAGTTTTTCCTGTGCTTTGTCTGCGGGTTGCTGGCAACATCAACCACCGGTGTGTTGTGGGTTCTTAACTCCATTGTCTTTCCGATATACAATGCCTTTCTGGAGCTGGGCAGCGAAATGCTGGGGCACTTTGCTCAAGAGGGCGCCGGCAGCGCAACAACCCAATATAGCGGCAGGATGCTATATATTCCCTTGACCGGAGAGGTCGAAGCCAAACACGAAATAGCCTGTACCGTTTCCAATATGGATCCGGCAACGGTTACAAGTTTTCCTTCTGCCCCGAAACAGATGATGGAATGTCTGATCTGTGCCGTTAACGAACGTTTGAATTTCGGTTTCAAACTCGGTTGGGTTATTATGACACAGCCTGGTTTTATGGCGCTGGTCTGCGGTTTGATCATGATGATTTTGTTCGCGTTTATCAAACTCGGGTTTGTATTCTATCTGGTTGACGCCATATTCCGTTTTGCCATGATGCTTTTGATTATGCCGATCCTGATTATGGCCTACGCTTTCAAACCGACGCGCAGTTGGACAGCCAGCGGATTTAAGACAATTTTGAATTCTGCCGCATTTATGATGTGTATTGCCATTGTCATTTTGATGTGTCTGGCAGCAATTCAACAAATTCTGCTCGACAACAAGGAGCTGATTGAGAGCGACCAGACTTCGCTTGCCGATTTCAGCAAACCTATGCTGATGTTGATGTTGGTCGGGTTCCTCCTGGTGGGATCGATGGGGATAGCTCAAAACATCAGCCAAGCCCTGGTCGGCGGACGGTCAGGCGCCAACTTCCAGAAACAAGTTGGCAAGATGATATTTACCGTCGGTAAAAAGGCTGCTCTCGCAGTCGGAGGTAAGGCCGCCGAAGGAGTTGTCGCGGCAGGGGAAAAAGTGGTTGACAAGATAAAAAACTGATAATTTCCGGCGATATCGGCAGGACAGCTAGTGAAAGGATAAAGAAGTGAGGAAGCAGACTAACATATTCAACAGACTGAAAGCAAATCTCAAGGTCTTGCTGCCGGTTTGCTTGGCTCTGGTTGTGTGCTCCGGCGCAGCTTACGCTGACGGCGCAGTTCTTGATTTATCCCGTACACCGACCGGAACATCCCAGGTATTCCGCCAGCAGACGGACGGTTCAGCTTCTTCCGGCGGTTCCAGCGCTTTATCAAGCGAAACCCGGCGATTAAAACGAGCAATAGCAAACACCGTTACGGGTGAAGGTCCGGGAGTGCTGGCCTATACCAAAAGCGTGGTCGGAGATATGGTAAACTCGGGGCTGGATGCTGTAGACCAAGGGATGTCAAAAGCCTTCAGTTCTATAGAATCGGCTCTACCCGACGGATTTATAAAAGATGTTCTGGTTACATATAACCCGACCTATCAGGTTGCCAAATTTGCAACCAAAGCTGCCGTTAAAGTAGCGAAAGTTGCCAACAACATCATCTTCGGTGCTTCCAACCGGGAATGCAACCGCGAAAGAATGGACGCTATTTACAAATCCGGCTGCTATGCCTGCGATGTCGTTTCCGCCTTAATCGGCAGCTTTATGACGGCATGCACTTATTTGTATGACGTATCCAAAGATGCGGGCGTCAAACTTCTGGCCTTGGGCATTATGTTGTGGATTGCCTTTTATGTTCTCCAGCAACTGTCCTCGCTTAAAAACCTGGAACCGGCCGCAATGGTCAACGATATGCTGAAAATGGCGTTCAAGGTTCTCGGAGCCTACCTGGTTATTAATGCAGGCATTGATTTCTTCATCAATTATGCCGTTATTCCGTTTATGAGTTTCGGCGCCGAATTCGGCATGGCCATGCTGACGGCAGCGTCGACCGCAAGCGGGCTGGATCTGTCGTCAATTCAGCTTGACAGTGCCTACAATTTCCCGGACGGAATTGTTCCCTCTTATTTCTTAAACCAGTTGCAACAATATGTTGCCGCAACCGATTACAGCGTATCCACTCATCTGGAAATCGGCCATATGCTGACCTGTCATGCTACCCATGCCGGCGCTTATGACTGGAAAATTGCAAGAATTCCTAATTTATGGACCTGGTTTGCAGGAGCTGCTATCTGGTTTTTCGGTTTTATGCTGACGTTGGCCGTTACCTATTATCTGGTTGATGTTTCTTTCAAACTGGGGTTTGCCATTATCGCTCTGCCGATTATGGTCGGGCTGTGGCCTTTCAACATTACCAAAAATCAACTGGCCGCCTGTTTCAGCATTATTCTGAAGGCTGCCGGAGTTTTAATTTTCCTCGGCATGATAACGGCCGCGGGCCTTGCTCTGGTTAACAACGCGCTTGATATCGGCTCGGAAGACGCTATGAATGCAAGTATCGACACCATTCTGACAACGGAAATGTCCGGTACCGAAAAACTGATGACGGCCATTGAAGACGGAGACAATCAATATATCGACGACAGACTGTCTTTCTGGAGCTTTGGCTGGATTGTCATCCTGTTTGCTTATCTCTTTGCCATGAAACTGGTCGGCGCCGTAGAAAGCGATTATGTGAACACTTTCTTCAGCGACAAAATATTCAGCACCAGCAGTCCGATGCACTACAAACTGACGCAGGCAACGGATATGGCCAAGTCGGCGGCAAAAAAACCTTTCAAAGCAGTGGGTAAAGCCGCCAAGGCAAAAATCAACAACGGGCTGGACAAAGTTGTTACCAATGTCTTCAAATCCGACAATGACAACAAAGAAGACGAAGGGTTGCTCGATAAGGCTCAAAAGGTTGACAAGGCCATTGATAAGATCAACGAGGGCGATCTGACCAATATCGACCAAAAAGAAAAGAAAACATCCATGGCCGAAAACGCCAAATCCATGACCAACCTTGACCCCAACAAAGACAAACAGGCGCGGGAAAAAGGCAGCGGTCAGGGCGGCGCCGGCGACGGTATGGAAAAAGCGGGCAAAGCCATGAAGGATGCCGGGCGACAAATGCAATCCGCGGCCGATCAGATTGATCAGGGGCTGGCTTCCGCCGATCAGGGAATTAAGTCCGGTAACCAAGCCATTCAAAGTGCCGCGCATGCCGGTACGGCCGCGTCTTTCGGTATTGCCGCTCCGGTAACGGAAACGGCTGCGGCCGCCAGTGCGGCGGCGACCACCGCCTCTTCGGCATCCCTTAATGCCGGACGGATGGCTGCCAAAACAATGAAGACTTTAGGAAAAGCGGTTGAAAAAAGCGGTGAAGCGGTTGAAAAAGCCGGAAAAGCCGTAAAGAAGGCCGAAAAAACCGCCAATAAGGTGAAAAAAGCCGGTCAAAAAGTCGGCAAAGCCGTTAACAACGCTTCCCGGGCAGTGTCCGGAAGCGGTGAAGGCAGAGATCAAAGCAGGCAAAACGACGGAAATAACAACGCCGCCGGACCCCAAAATGCGGAACAAGACAACAACTCGGGCAACAGACAATAGGTGGTAGAGATGACAATGACAAGTATATATAAAGGAAAAAGCATAAAAGGAATCGCATTCCTGATGATGCTTGCATTTGCCGCTTTTGCGTCCGTCGACGCCAAAGCTGCCAGCTCCTGCACCGTAAGCTACAGAGGCGGACACGTTAAGCCAGACTGCCCGAACGGACAAGTTGCTCGCTATGACATCAGTCCGAAATGTGTTGAACAAAAAACAAATGCTGCCGGCAGCTGCATCAACGTTATGCCGGTTACCAACGTTGCCCGTATTCCGGAAGATGTCTGTTACCGAAATGCCGGTTGGAGCCGCAAACGCAACCACAACGGTATGGACTATGCTGCCGCTTTGGGAACAGCCGTTACCGCAGCCATGGACGGAAAAATTATCCGTTATTCGTTCGGCGTGTCGGAACCTGCCCGCGGTGTTTGTCAGAGCAGCGGCGGCGGATACGGCAACGTCGTTTATATTCAGCATCAGGGGTGCGACGGCACATATACAACCCGCTACGGCCACCTGACCAATAAACCCGTTCCCGGATTGAAAAACGGTTCGAAAGTGAAAAAAGGGCAAGTTATCGGTTATGTCGGCGGTACCGGCGGTGCCTGCGGACGTCCTCACCTGCATTTTGAATTGCGCGGTCCCCGTGATGCATTGATCAACCCGATGTGTGATCAGGTACAGGGAATTTGTAAATGTCAGTCCCCAGTTCCTTCAAGCGGGCTGTCGAGCTGTAAAGACGCGGCTTTTGCCGCCTCCAGTTCCTCGCCGGTTGCAGATGTTGCCGGCGGTGCAACCACCGCGTCGTCGGGCGTAAATGACGGCTCCGAAACCCCGTTAAAAGGAGCCAACACTTGTGAGCCTTTTGAAGAAGTCCGCAACAGCTACCGTGATTGGGGCTGCCTCTTCTGCAAACCATTTCAGATTATCTTTAATACCGCGAGCATTATGGCCAAACAATCTTTTGACGCGCTGGCCAAAGCCGTCATCGTGGTGGTTGTGGTAGCCTTTGCCATATGGCTGGCCGTGGTTACGCTCCGTTTTGTTTCCACAATGGAAATCAGGGAGCCGCGCATATTTGTCAAAACTTTGCTTAATCAGGCATTCCGCGTGCTGATCGTGGTTATTCTGCTGAATTCGGAACTGACTTATATATTATCCCTGACGCTTGATCCCGTCTTTTCGACAGGTTTGAAGATCGCCCAACAGGCCGGGAAAATTTCCGAGACCTGCGATCTCGGGGATAAATTCTCCATTGTCGGAGCCGACAAAGGCGGTCTTTCCCAAGACATGGGCACCGGCATCTTGTGCACCATCAAAGCAATTCAGGATCAGATCGTCGATATCCTTGCCTTAGGCGATGTATGCTGGTGTTTGGCCTGGAGTTCCGAAAATGCGGTTCTGAAGGTATTTCCGCATCTGGGATATCTGATAACTGGTTTTCTGTATTATTGCGGCGGCGTGGCATTGCTGCTTATCTATCCGTTCATGCTGGTAGACTGCCTGCTCAAGCTGGCGATTGCGATTGCTTTGCTGCCGGCCGCTTTGGGCGCTTTTGCCTTCAAGGTTACATCTCAGTATCTGCAAAAGATATGGAGTATATTCCTGAATGCAATTTTCAACTTTATATTCCTTTCCATCATTATCTTTATCATCGCTTCGATTGCGGCTGATACTTTGAGTGAAACTCTGACGGCGGAAACCGGAATTATCATCCAATTCTTCTGGTGGACGATTGAAGTTGTTAAAGTTGTTTCCATCTGTTTCTTAGGCTGGGCTGTTTTGGGTGAGATGAAAGGATTTTCAGACTCTTTCGCAAAATCACTTCAACTTAACAGCATCGGCGATAAGACAGGCTCAACCGCGCTTGAATTCGGCGCCAAACGTCCAGGCTTGTTTGTCGGAAAAGCTGCCGTAAAAGGCGCCGTTGCCGGCGGAACCGCTGTCGGCCGAGCCACCAAAGAGGGAATAAACAGAGTCAGAGTCAACGGCTGGCAAAGATTGGCGAGAGCCTCCAACTCAATCATCAGCCCCATAAGAAACAATTTCTTCCAGCCGGTACGCCGAGTTCAATCCTCTGACGGCAGTGATACGGAAATGTATGATACAACCGGATTTTTACAAAGAATCCGCGGCAAAAAAGAATATCGTACATTTACGACAGATGCCAGCGGCAATACCAAAATGACGGTTACAACCGAAAGCAGAAACGGCAAAAAAACCGTCAAGGAAGCGGACAGCTATGCTACTACGACCAAGAAATATGACAAAAACGGACAAGAGGTTAAGAGCCGGCAAAAGATAAACGCCGCCCTGCTTAAATACTGCATGAATAAAGACGGCACTTACAACCGTCAGGTCGTTAACGACTTTATGCAAAACTCTCTGTTAAGCGAAAAAGACAAGCAAATTATGCTGGTTTCGATAATTATGAAAGAGAGGTTGAATACGGAAGCCGCACAGGAACTGAACGACGAATGCAAGAGCCGCCGGGTCGAAAAAGGTCAGGACGAAAACGGAAACGAAACCTGGACCATTACACAGGAAAACTTTAACGGCAGCACGACGACATTTACCCTGACGTTCGGAGCCGGCAACCGTGTTATGTCCGAATATCAGACAATCGCAGCAGACGGCAAAGGTATCAGCCTGGCAACGGATGGTATTGTCCAACGTAAGAGCTATATTAAAGTACAGACCAGCGAGATAACCGGAAAAGTCGTTGTCAGCGAAAACAGGTACTCCTTCAGCAAGTACTATTCGAACATTGCCGGACGTCCTCTGTATTCGACCGGAGAATTTGCCGAAAATATCCCCGCCGACCAGATTTTGTTCTCGAAAGCCGACATGAAAAATTTTGCAGAACAAGTCGGCAAAAAAGGAAACAAGGCTTATTCTTTCGATGAGTTCAAATAAACCCGTTTTCCGGTATTAGTCAAAAAAATGGCAGAAAATCTCGTTTCTGCCATTTTTTTGCACAAAATTGTCATCTTTTGTGCAAAATTCTTGATTATTTTTCAACTTTGATTATTATTTAATAAAAAATTTACGTTTTCTTAACAGATGCAAAGGTGGTAAATTATGGAAGAAATTATTTTCCCCAACCAAATCAGAATGTACAGAAGACTTCGCGGACGCTCCATGCAAGAGCTGGCCGATCATCTCGGCGTCAGCCTTTCCGCCATTTCCAAAATTGAAAAAGGATACCGCAGAATCGATCAGGAACAACTGGTGAGAGTAGCGGAACTACTCGATTGTCCGATGCAGGATTTGTTCGTCAATGAACAAAATTCTCAGGAAGATGTTGTGCTGTCTTGGCGGAGAGAACAGGAAAGAAGAAACAAAATCAACGAAAAGGCCGGACTGAAAACCCTTGGCGCCGGATTGCGGCAAATCCGCAACGAAAAGAATCTGACCTTGATTGAAGTGGCCGAAAGTTCAGACATGACCCTGTCTGTTTACCACCGAATTGAAATGGGACAACGGGAAGTTTCCGACAAGGAAATGAAAAACATCGCCAAATCGCTCGGCTATACGACAGAAGAGTTGAAAGAAGCCATCAAAAACCTGGACAGCAAAGGAATGTTGGAAGAAATCATCCAGCGCAACGATGCCAAATACAAACTGCTGTCCAACCCGCGCGGTGCCATTTCCGCTTTTGATACGGCTCCGCGAGACAGTCAGAAAATCCCCGTATACGGCGTTCCCGGAAAAGACGGCTCCGTTTTGATTGACAGCGAAAAAGAGGTTAAATGGGTCAGTCGTCCCGCCATGTTAAGCGGCAAAAAAGATGCTTACGGCCTTAACCTGTGCACTCGACGTCTGGGCAGCCTGTTGCCGGCACGCTCTGTTTTACTGGTTGATCCGCAGGAAGTTGTCAGTGTCGGCGATATCGCCGTTTATCAGAAAGATCCGGAAGAAGTCATGGTTATCAGTATCCGGGAAGATGACAACGGGAAATTGTACGGCATTCGTTGGAATCCGGACGAAAGAGTTGCCCTTGACGATAACGATCTGAGCAAGCTTCATAAAGTGGTTGCAATTTATCTGTAACCCGCACAATTTACAAAAAACCGCCGGAAGGCGGTTTTTTTTGTGGGCGATTAATGTTTGCTTAATTGACATTTATGGATTTGACTTTATGTTGTAATCAGTATATTCTTTTTGCGTAGGGGGTATGGATTTGGCAGAAGATATTAACACCTCGGCCAGTTTCGGGCAAAAAAACAACGACGATGAAGAAGCACCCATCATCGTCGCTCAGCGTTTTTTAAATATCTTCCGTCAGCTGCATATTTTCAGCGACGAAAGAAGGGAAGCTTTTAACAAAATGCTTCTGGAGCAGCCTGCCGAAGTCAAAGCCATATTTCAGAATTTGCCGGGCGGAACGCCGCTACAGGAATACATGGAAGACCTGGAGCAAAAAAGCAAAGGTCTAGAACCCATCCGCCACAAACACACCAAAAAAAGTACCATTCTGCAAGATGCCATATCCGAAAATGCATCCGCGGCAGCACCGACAAGCAGTCCGGGAGGCATTATCAACGGAGATAATTTTGCCCGGATACTGGCCAGCAGCCTTGCTCAATCCAACGCGGAAATTATCCGTGAACTGCAAAATATCCGACCGGTTTCCCTGCCCGGGGGGAAGGGTGGAAAAACCGTTGCGGGCGGCCCGATGACACTGGTGGCCGACGAATCTTTTACCAATATTATTTCCAAAGCACTTTCAGAGGCGATTGAGAGTTCTGAAAAAAAACGCTTGGAAGACAACAAAATGATTGCCCGCTCTTTCACGGAATTGCAGGAAAATCTGACCAAATTGATTGAGCAGAACGGACAGATAAATTTTATCCCCGATCAAGACGGCTCCGGCAAGGTCAGCGCCGCGCCGTTTCCGATGAAGGGACTGGTTGACGATTTGGTTAAGGCTCAGTCCGTTTTCTTAAAAGAAACGACACAAAACCAAAAAGAAGAACTGTCTTCCATTATCTCAACCGCTATTCGGGAAAGTCAGAAGGTATCCACACAGGCCTTAATTGAATCTTTTAAGAAAATTAACGAAGAAAAAATCCCGACGCCGATTACATATGCCGCCTCATCTCCCAAAGGGCAGGCAACGATGGAATCGGTCGAACAGGCGCTAAAAGCACAAGGCAAAGAATTTTCTTCCATTATTTCGATGGCCTTAAAAGAAAGCCAAAAGAACTCCGCGCAAACGATTATCGAAACGCTCGAAAGTCTGAAAAAAGACACCGCAGCCAGCGGGCAGAACAACCTGAAGGTTGAAGAGATTATGCGGATGCAGGCTAATTTGTTCCGGGACATAGCACGGGCGCAAAACCAGGAGTTTTCGGCCTTAATTTCTTCTGCGCTGAAAGAAAGTCAGAAACAATCGACGCAGGCCATTATTGCCGCACTCAGCCAATTACAAACAGCCGCCCCCAAGACAATCGCGGTACCGGTACCGATGACTGCAATGTCTCAGCAGGAACAGCATCCGGCTCAACCGTCCCCAACGGTACAAAGCGTTGTTGCCGCACCGCTGCCGGCCGACTTTTCGGCAACGCCGATTATTGATAAATATCGGGAAGAGAATCCTTTAGAGGACGCAGCACTTTTCGGGGAAGATGCCGAAGAGACGCCGAAAAAGAAAAAGAAGAAGAAAAAGAAGAAAAATAAAGAAGCTGAGGCTATCACGGAAACAACCGCGGCACAAGCTCAAGAAACGCCTGTTTCCGAAGGCGAGGCCAAGGCTGCCGCATCGTCAAACGATAAGAAAGCCGATGCCTCCAAGCAGCCTGTCGAGCCGGCTCAAAAAACAACTTCCGCCGAGAGCGCCGGTTCCAAGACCGATACAGACAAGACAAAAGCCGAGAAAAAGGAGAATGCCGAAAAACAGACTTCGGTAAATGATGAACAAGCGCCCGCTAAGGCAGAAGAGAAAAAAGCGGAAGATGATACACCGAAAATATCCCCGATCTTGCAAAAATTGATGAATTTATCCAATCAATTCGCCTCCATGGCCGAAGTTCAGGATAAAGAAAACAGCGAGGACTGGGGATGGGGCATCAACGAGTCCAAAGAAGATTCCGT
>CALXPZ010000022.1 GCA_944390375.1 uncultured Alphaproteobacteria bacterium
CGATTCGTCTTGGGTAGCGTCTTTTGATGCCGGCAATCCGGTTTACGGAACGGTTCCTTATGCCGGCAATGCCGCGTTTTTAACCGGACTGATTGACCGGCTGGCCGGACGCAACGGGCTGCCGTCGGCATCAGGAGCCGGAAACGGCGGTTCCAATATTGCGGAAAACATATATGAAAAAGTGTTTTCTTCTTATGCGGCGGAAAAAGAACGGGCGGCGGCAGAAGAAGCCGAGGCTTCGCTGAACCTGCGCCGTTTGCAGCGAAAAGGCGGGGATGTTGAAGATATCGCCTACCGCAAAGAACTGCAGCAAGCGGAAGACGACAGTCGGAACGGCCTGAAAAAGCTGGAAAGCATTAACCGCCGGATCAGCAGCGAAGCCGACAGCAGACTGCTGCGGTTTATCATCATGAATACGATTGTTTATCCTTTGGTCATACTGTTTCTGCTGGCGGCGCCGGTCTGGCTCCGGCGGCGGATAAAAAACAGACGGGGGAAAAACAAATGAAAAAAGTTATTGTCGGTCTGATACTTTTATTGCTGCTGACGACGGCCGTCTTTTTTCTGGTTGTCGAAAAGATGCCGTATTTTAAAGCGGAAAAATATCTGGCGGGTGATGCCGTATGTGCCGACGCACCTCTTCTGACCGGGCTCAGTTTCCGGCAAAACGGCAAAAAAATGGTGTTGCGGAAAACGGAGGGCAGTTGGCTGGCTAACGGCTATTATGCGGCCAATGCCAGGGTGGAGGAATATCTGGGCGATTTGCAGACGGCGGTTATTATAAATAAAGAGCCCCCGCAGCCGAAGCAAAAAGTTGTGCTAAATCTGAAATTTGCTTCCGGCCGAACCGGTACAATCACGGTTGCGCCGGCCGAAAAAGAAAATCTCGGAATTGTAATGATGGAAGGCAAAAGCTATTTGGTCAGCAAAAACCTGTTACCGCCCGCCGACTTTGCCGAATATTATCGCCAGCCGCTGTTGCCGCTTAAGGACAGGGAAATCGAGCAGATTATAGGATTTTCGGGAGACTGGGAGGCCTTGGCCGGGTTGCGTTATGAGGGCGCTTTGCCCGCTCTGCCGGAAGAAGCCGCCGTTGCCGAGCATCGAAATTTTGTGATTATTACCGCCGACGGCATCAAAATACTTTGCGGACTTTACAAATATCAGGATCGCTTTTTTATGACCGTTGGTCTGAAAACAACGATTATGCCGACGGCAGAAGCCGAAGATTTTGTAAACAAAAACGGTTTCCGTTACGATGGCTGGTTTTTTGTGCTCACCGGCCGGGACGGAAACCGTTTGTTTGAAGATCGGGCGCCGGACTAATCCAAATCGGCGTCATAGTCGCGAGACATCTGGAGCAGACGGTTGTAATATTCCTGCGTCAGTTTCATCATGCAGTCGTTGCGCAAATAAGCCTGCGAGCCGCTGTAAATCTGCATGGTAACGGCATAAAACGAGCAAAAACGGCTGCGGTAACCGTTAAACTGATCCTGCATATCTTTGATGTTGCCGCGGAACATTCCGTTGCCGTTGTTCCATTTTGCAATTCTGTCTACCGGCAAAAAAGTCTGCTGATAAAGAGTCGCGATGGCGCGATCCAGACGTTTGACTTCTTCCGACATACAAAGAGCCGTTTCGTCATCGGTAAATTCCGTTGCCGCCTGCAGGCATCTTTCATAATCGCTGACGCTTTCATCGGTCTGCGCTTCCGCCGCCGATGCGTTAAAAGAAAACAGGGCAAAGGCCGCGGTCAGACATAGCTTGTAAATCATAATTTTGTCTCCGTGATAGATTAAATATGCTTTTATTGTAAAATAAGGAACTTAAAAGTCAATTAAAGTTTCTGTCGCGCAGCCGGCAAATTTTTTAGGGCAAACAGTTGCGAATATACATATAAAGTATTAAATATATATACATATAATGTATAAAGAGGATGCGATGCTGAGGAAAAAACTGGATGCTCTGTTTTGGCGTTTTGCCGAAGAACGGTTTGAATATGGCGGTGTCTGGCCCTACCGGACGGAGCTGGTTTTTGCTTTTGATGATTATATCGGCAATCTTTCCGATGATGAGCTCAAAAAGATTTTGCCCGGAGAAAAACCGTCTGCCGTCCGCCGGATGGTGGAAACGGGAACCGAAAAATGGCTGACAAAACACGCCAAAACGATGATGATACTTTAACCGTTGATCAGTGCCAAAAATTCTTCTTCGCTGATGGTGCGGATTCCGAGTTCAAGGGCGGTTTTGGCTTTTGAGCCGGCGGCCGTGCCGAGAACGACAAAATCGGTGTTTTTGGAAACCGAGCCGGCAACCTTTGCCCCCGCCGCCTGTGCCTTGGCCTTGGCCTCCGAACGTGTCAGATGTTCCAGCGTGCCGGTAAAGACAACCGTTTTGCCGCTTAAAGGGCTGCCGGTGCTGATTTGTTCGGCAAAGTCTTCTACCGTTACTTCCTGCAGCAGTTTGTGCACGGTACTGATATTGTGTTCTTCTCTGAAAAATTCGACAATATCATGCGCCATCGATTCGCCGATGCCGTCAACGGACATCAGCTTTTCCGTTTCGCCCGCGGTCATTTCTTCTTCAAAATGCCGCCAGTTCTCAAAATTCTGCGCAATCAGGCGGGAAGTCGCGGTGCCGACCTGACGGATGCCGAGGGCATAAATGAATCGGGCCAGAGAAATGTGCCGACGTTTGTTTATGGCTGCAAACAAATTTTCGACCGATTTTTTGCCCCAGCCGTCGCGCGCCTCAAGTCTCAGCCCCGGCTCTTGCGCAAACAGGTCGTCGCCCCGGGCGGCATTGCGGTTTTCCAGCGTAAAAATGTCTACCGGGTTGACAATGATTTTTTCTTTATAAAAAGTTTCGATTATTTTTCCGCCCAGTCCCTCAATGTCAAAAGCATCGCGGGAAACAAAATGTTTCAGCCGCTCGATGGCCTGCGCGGGGCAGGTGAGGCCGCCGGTGCAACGGCGGACGGCTTCGTCTTCTTCGCGGATGGCGTGTGCGCCGCATTCGGGGCAAAAATGCGGAAATTCAAAGGGAACCGAATTGGCCGGCCGCTTGTCAGGCAAAACGGCCACCACCTGCGGAATGACGTCGCCTGCCCGCTGAACGACCACCGTGTCGCCGATGCGGATGTCCTTGCGGCGGATTTCGTCTTCGTTGTGCAGAGTCGCGTGCGATACGATAACCCCGCCGACATTGACCGGTTCCAGATCGGCCACCGGCGTCAACGCTCCGGTGCGTCCGACCTGGATGCGGATGTTGCTGACTTTGGTTAGCGCCTGTTCGGCCGGAAATTTATGCGCGACCGCCCAGCGCGGCGTCCGGGTCAGAAAGCCGAGTCTTTCCTGCAGGGCTATATCGTTGACTTTATACACGACGCCGTCGATGTCATAGGTCAGAGAAGAGCGGATTTCCATCAGGTTGGCAAAAAATTTTTCGATTTCCGCGACATTTTGGCACAAGCGGTTGTTGGGATTGGTGGGAAAACCCCATTTCTTAAGACAGCGGAAAAAATCTTCCTGCGATTGCCAGACCCGTTCGGAAACTTCTCCCCAGGTATAGGCAAACAGGCTCAAATTCCGTTCGCGGGTAATTTCCGGGTCAAGCTGACGGAGCGAACCGGCGGCGGCGTTGCGCGGGTTGGCAAAAGTCTTTTTGCCTTCGCTTTCATATTTGGCATTAAGGGCAAAAAAATCGGCCTTGGACATATAAACCTCGCCGCGCACTTCCAGCACTTCGGGCGCATTTTCAAGTCGTTGCGGCAGTTGGGAAATGGTTTTCAGGTTGGCGGTAATGTCTTCTCCCTCCCGGCCGTCGCCGCGGGTTGCTCCCTGGACAAACAGGCCGTTTTCGTAGCGTGCGGTAAACGAAAGCCCGTCGATTTTAGGCTCGCACATAAAAGCAATGTCCGCTTCCGTGTTCAAAAAACGTTTAACCCCGGCAATAAAATCTTCCACTTCCTCAATCGAAAATACGTCGGCCAGCGAAAGCATCGGGAAACGGTGCGCCACTTTGCCGAAAGCACTTTGCAGCGGGGCGCCGATTCGCTTGGACGGACTGTCGTCGCGAATCAGTTCGGGAAAACGTTTTTCTATTTCCGCGTTCAGGCGTTTGAGGGCATCATATTCGGCGTCGCTTAAATAAGGAGCGTCGTTCTGATAATAGGCAATATCCGACTTTGCCATTTCCTCGGCGATTCGTTTCAGCTCTGCCGCTGCTTGTTCTTTGCTTAATTTTTCAACTTCAATCATATTTTTGCTCTCACAACCTTGCATTTGCCCTTAATATACTTTTATTGCTTTTTCTTTTCCATAAAAAACATCTGTTATCCGCCCAAATATCTTTTATTTCTTGCCAGAAAGTTTGAGCTGACATATAATAAAACCATAAACAAACTATATATAAATTATTTAACTAAAAAACAAACAATATGAAGACGTACGAAGCATTGAAGCTGAATGCCATCTCAGAAGAGGAATTCAGAAAAAACAGCGGTGTGAGTTACAAAGAAGCAACGGCCGAAATCGGAGTTTGTTCGTTGACGTCAGTTCTCCTCAAAAACAAACAGGGAGTCGTTACGGACAAAGAACGCGTGTGGATGACGCCCGGCGGTGCATGGATGAAAACATCCGGATATGCCGATATAGGGACGGTTAAAGGAACCTATGAGGGGATCCCGGTGATTCGCGAAACCAAATTCAATCGCGTAAAAGCCATCACTCTGGAAGACGCGGTTAAGGCTATCGGTGCCTGCTATCTTGCCAAAGTTATATTCTGTGATACGGACGGTAATATCATAGAAGGCTCGCACGAAAATGTATGGCTCAGTCTTTCCGGCACTTATTGGGCGCGGATCGGCGGCCATATTGACAAAAACGTCGGATTAACGCTTTAAACATAAAACAGACCGGACATATCGTTCCGGTCTGTTTTTGGTAAGTATGACCAATTTTAAAAAAAAAAGAGGCTCCTGTGAAATATCTGATACTGATACTGACTTTTTTTATATTTCTCACCGATAAGGCAACCGCCGAGATATATCAGGTTACCCCGTCGGTTTTAAATTTGCGTTCGTGTGCGGGGACGGATTGTAAAATAGTCGGAAAGCTGTTGTCCGGCGGAAATGTGTATGTTGAAGAAATGAACGGAAAGTGGGCAAAAGTACGGACAGCGATAGGCGAGGGCTATGTTGCCGAAAAATATTTGATAAAAAGTGCGGAAAGTA
Source organism: uncultured Alphaproteobacteria bacterium (assembly GCA_944390375.1). Lineage (GTDB taxonomy): Bacteria > Pseudomonadota > Alphaproteobacteria > RF32 > CAG-239 > JAFUYI01. Next base: position 5,234 of record CALXPZ010000022.1, read on the forward strand.
CCCCGTTATCGGAAGAAACATCAGACTTGCCAGCATTTGTTCTGATAATAATTTTGGGAATAGCCGTCTGGGTTATCTGGTATATATATTTTTTGCCGTCAAGAATTGCCGCAGACAATAAAAATGCCGATAAAGTTTATACCGTGAATTTGTTTTTAGGATGGATACCGATAATTTGGCTGGTTCTGCTTTTAGCGGCTCTGATCGGTGAGCAAAAAAACACCGCCTGATTTAACAAGCGGTGTTTTTTTAAATAAAGCATTCATCAGAATTTGAGCAACTCTTCGGTGGAGATGCCGATTCCTTTTTGCTCGAGTACCTTGCTCACGGTTTCTGCATCAAACTTCGGCGTGTAATAACCGTCTTTGTCCGGGCAGCGATGCTCGTACAAACCGGCTATGTTCATGCCGAAAATACCGACTACATTTGCCGTTTTCAAATCCTGCGGAGTGATGGTTTCTGTGTAAATGGCAGCCTGCAGCCAGCGAAGCTTCAGCAGCCCTTCATGAATCATGCCTCCCGCACTGCGGAAACCGGTAAAATACCTGGCGCACACTTCTGCGGATTCGTTGTTGTTGATCGCCGTAAACAGTTTAGACGGTTTGCAAACCTGCTCACCTTCCTCACTGTAGCCGGAAAAACGCTCGCCGCCGACATTGTACATAAAGTGGGCAACAGCGATAATCTCGCAATCTGTCAACTGCCGTTTGATGTGCTTGAAAAACGGCTTAACGTGATCCTTCAGGTGGTTGACGGTTGTTTCGTATGCCTGTTTCGGCACGGTTGTTTCTCCGTCCCTGACCAGACGTCGTCCGACCACGGTGTTGGAAAAACCGTAAGCGTAACGCTCGCCGGTTACATAGGTGTTTTCAGAAAATCCGGAGGAATAGGCGATTGCCGTTACAATGTCTTCCAGGCAATTATCAAATTGCTGGAGATTGTATTGCACGGGGTCAATCTCCTCGGGTTCTTCTGCAACCACGGGTGCTGCCGGCGGTTCGGGAACTTGCTGGGGCGCGTCTTTCTTTAACAAAAGATAACCGACGCCGCAAACAATGACCAATGCTGCGATAATTATCGCAGTTAATACTTTTTTGTTCATAAAATGAAATTTTTAAGTTTAAAATTCCCATCTGGTTCGCATTGGGAGAACGCGGCAGATAAAATAATTATCCACATAATTGAAAATCAAAACAAAGATAGCCTAAAAAGAAATAATTATCAACCCCTATTTTTAAAAATATGTACATATTCGCCAAAAAAATTTGTCTATTTTAGGGGCGGGGCAAAAAAATCCCCCGAACGGGGGAAAGTGCGGAAAAAATGGCTAAACCGGAGCGACCACCATTGTCATCTGTCGTCCTTCAAGCTTTGGTTCCGATTCGACCTTGCACAGGCTGTCCAGATCGTCGACGATTCGGTTTAAAACTTCCCGCCCCATATCGTTGGCGCTCATTTCACGCCCTTTGAAACGCATCGTAAATTTGACTTTGTCGCCCTGGGTCAAGAACTTTTTAGCCTGTTTGATTTTGACTTCGTAATCGTGTGTGTCAATCATCGGCCGCAGTTTCAATTCTTTGATATTGACAACTTTTTGATTCTTTCGGGCTTCGTTTTTCTTCTTTTGCTGTTCGTATTTATATTTTCCGTAATCAAAAATCTTACAGACCGGTGGTACGGCCTGCGGGGAAATTTCAATCAAATCGAGTCCGGCGTCGGCGGCTGCCGCCAAAGCTTCTCGAATCTGAACGACTCCCTGATTCTCACCGTTCTCATCAATTAAACGAACTTCTTTTGCTCTTATTTCTTGATTAATGCGTGGTCCGTCGCCTTCTCGTACTGACGCATTGATGTTTTCTCTAGATATTTTAGCCTCCACAAATAATTGATAACTTTCTATATATTACAAATGGAAAAACGTTTGGCAAGTAAAATATATAAGAAAATCCAAGATTCCGACACGCCGAAAGTATAGGCTATGGAATAAATATTTATTGACCGCTAAAAAAACTTATGATACAAATAACGGATATTCAATAAGTTATAAGAAAGTTCACAAAAAATACATTTTTTTTGAAAAAAGATGTTGACATTTGGAAACGACTGTCATATAAACCACCTCGCTGACGCACTGAAACGTTAGCAACGAACTTGAAAAGGTTCGTTTCCGGAGAACCCCGGAAGTTATAAATTAGAAGTGAATAAGTAAGCTAGAGGATATGCGGACGGTATGATCTTGATAGAAGATAATAAAGTCTGTATATTAAGGAACCTAGAGGAAATTCTTTAGAGTTAAGTAATGACAGGCAGGATTAAATTTAATATGAG
>CALXPZ010000023.1 GCA_944390375.1 uncultured Alphaproteobacteria bacterium
TGGAATAAGAAAAGAAGACAACCATTTGATAATCTCAACTATTTTATTGCTTTTATAAGAAATAAATTATACACTTTTATGTAGCAAAAAAAGGATCGTTTTTTTGCGGCATTTTGGATACAAAAAACCCTTCCGAACGGAAGGGTTTTTTGTATAACGGAAAATATCCGAAATTATTTCTCTTCAACCGAAGCGTCTTTAGCCTTCTGAGCAGCACGCAAGTCATCGGCAATACGAGCCGAACGACCGCGCAGAGCACGCAGGAAGTACAGTTTGGCGCGGCGGACACGACCGATACGCGAAACTTCGATCTTGGCAATATTCGGAGAATACAGCGGGAATACGCGTTCAACGCCTTCACCGAAAGAAATTTTTCTGACGGTAAAAGAAGAATTCAGTCCGTCGTTTTTACGGGCAATGCAGACGCCTTCGTAAACCTGAATACGTTCACGGTCGCCTTCTTTAACTTTGGTGTGAACTTTCAAAGTATCGCCCGGCTTAAATGTCGGAAGGCTTTTGCCTTCGCTGAGCTTTGCAATCTGCTCTTTTTCTACTTCTTTTAAAATGTTCATTAGAGTTACCTTTACTTAAAATATTTTGTTACTTTCTATGCCTAAACCCTTTTTGAGTCAAGATATTTTTTCAACAGATCCGGACGCCGTTCGCCGGTTATCCTGATTGCCTGCTCTCTGCGCCAGTCCTCAATTTTTTTGTGATGACCGCTCAAAAGCACCTCCGGTACGTTTCTTCCCGCCCATTCCACCGGCCGGGTATATTGCGGATACTCAAGCAAGTTGTCTTCAAAGCTTTCGCTTTCCGCAGACTGTGCGTTGCCGAGCACCCCCGGCAACAGCCGGATCACCGCGTCAAACATAATCTGCGCCGCCTGCTCGCCGCCGGTCAGGATATAGTCGCCGATGCTTACTTCCTCAATGCCATAGGCCTCAAGCACCCGTTCGTCAATTCCCTCAAACCGGCCGCAGACAACGCTGATTTCGCTTTCCCGGCTCAGTTCGTGCACCTTTTTCTGCGTCAGCGGCACCCCCCGCGGGCTCATTGCCAAAATCCGGCCGCCCGTATGGTTGGCCTCAATCGCCCGGCCGAGAACATCCGCCCGCATCACCATTCCGGCGCCGCCCCCGCACGGGGTATCGTCAACCGAGGCGTGCTTATCGAGCGCATAATCCCTGATATTAACGGTTTCAAGCGACCAAATGCCTTCTTCCAGGGCTTTTCCGGTCAGCGAAAAACCGAGAAAACCGGGGAATATTTCGGGAAAAATGGTATAAACCTTAAGCTTCAGCGCCATCGTCCCCGTCATCCTCGTCAAACAGCATCGACACCGAACTGACAATAATATAACCGCCTTTGACATTAACTTCCGGAACATACGCGCGGGTAAAAGGGATCATTTCCTGCCGGCCGGTTGCCGAAACTTTGATTTCCAAAATTTCCCCGGCGCCGAAATTATAAATTCCGGACACCCGGCCGGCCGCCGTTCCGTCTTCCAGACGAACCTCAAGCCCGATCAGATCGGCCTGATAAAATTCGTCTTCCGATTTCAGTTCCGGCAGCGCGGAGCGGTCGGCATACAAGCGACAGCCGATCAGCTCTTTGGCAGCGTTGCGGTCGTCAACCCCTTTGATTTTTACCCGGAGCAGTTCTTTGGAATGTCCGGCAACTTTTACTTCAAACGGACGACCGTTCTGGTCTTCAAGCACGCCGTAGCGTTCCAGGTTGCGCTCGGATTCGGTAAAGCTTTTAACCTTCACCTCTCCTTTTATCCCGTGAACCCCGACGATTGCGCCCAGACAAATTTTGCGTCCGCTCTCCATAAAAGACGTTCCTTAAAAATCGTTGAAAAAATTATTCGGCGGAGGAAGAAGCCTCTGCGGCAGCCTGGGCGGCAGCTTCTTTTTCCTTCATTCTTTCCTGAGCTTTGGCTTTCGGAGCAGATTTTTTCGGTTGTTCGCGTTTAACCGGAGCTTTTACCAAACCGAGGTTGGAAAGCATCTTCTGCAAACGTTCGGTCGGCTGTGCACCGACACCGAGCCAGTATTTGACTCTTTCTTCGTTGATAACCAGTCTTTGTTCATGATCCTGCGGCAAAAGCGGATTGTAAGTACCCAGCTTTTCGATGAATCTGCCGTCGCGGGGAGCTCTCTGGTCGGCCGCTACAATACGGTAGAACGGACGTTTTTTGGAACCGCCGCGGGATAATCTGATACGAACTGCCATTTTTATTTTCCTTTCTAAAAAGTTTTTTTAATTAAATGATTTCCGCCTTATGGCCTAAAACGGAAACCTGTTGCCCATTCCTCCCGGAAATTTTCCGAAAGGAGCATTTTTCATCATTTTGGCAAGACCGCCGATACCGCCGCCCCTGCCCATTTTTTTCATCATGGATGCCATCTGCTCATATTGTTTCAAGAGCTTGTTGACATCATGAACTTCCACACCCGAGCCCGCGGCAATCCTTTTTTTGCGCGAGGCTTTGATGATCTCCGGATTTTTCCTCTCGTTTGCGGTCATCGAGAGGATAATCGCTTCCTGTTTTTTAATCAGCGCGTCGCCGATACCGGCATCGGCAATCTGATTTTTAAATTTCGACAACCCCGGCAACATCCCCACAATGCCCCCTAAGCTGCCTAATTTTTGAATTTGGCGGAGCTGCGACAGCAGATCCTCCAGATCAAATTTTCCTTTCAGCATCCGGGCCGCCATCTTGTCGGCCTCTTCCCGGTCCACTTTTTCAATCGCGCGTTCGACCAGGGAAACCACATCTCCCTGCCCGAGAATGCGCCCGGCAATCCGGTCGGCATGGAACTCTTCCATCTCGTCCGTTTTTTCGCCGGTACCGAGGTATTTGACCGGCACCCCGGCAATCATCCGCATCGAAAGCGCGGCGCCCGCACGCGACGAACCGTCGATTCGGGTAAGCACAATGCCGGTAATCCCGAGTTTTTCATTAAACTCTCTGGCGACATTGCAGGCATCCTGCCCCATCATCGCGTCCGCTACCAGCAGCGTCTCCGCAGGTTTGGCCAATTCTTTAACCGCCTGTAGCTCTTCCATCAGTGCGTCGTCGATATGAAGCCTGCCGGCCGAGTCGAGAATCAGCACGTCAAAACCGCCTTTTTTGGCCGCCTCCAGCGCCCGCCGCGCAATCGCAAGCGGTTTTTCGCCTTTAACGATCGGCAGGGAATGCCCGCCGATCTGCCCGGCCAGTTGCTCCAACTGCTCCTGCGCCGCCGGACGATAAACGTCAAGCGAGGCCAGCAGCACCTTGCGGTTTCTACCGAGCATTTTGGCAAGCTTGGCCGAACTGGTGGTTTTGCCCGAACCTTGCAACCCCGCCATCAGGATCACCGCCGGCGGCACCACGTTCAAATTCAGTCCGCCGTCTTCCGCGCCCAGCAGCTTAACCAGCTCGTCATGTACGATTTTAACCACCAGCTGCCCCGGCTGAATGGAACGCACCAGCTTTTCTCCGCGCGCCTCTTCCTTAACCCGGGCGACAAAGTCTTTGACCACCGGCAGCGCGACGTCGGCCTCAAGCAAAGCCACCCTGATTTCGCGCATGGCATCGTCAATGTCTTTGTCGTTCAATACCCCGCGGGAGGTGATCTTGGCGAAAACGCCGCTTAGTTTGTCTGTCAGACTGTCAAACATATCCCATACCTATAAACTATTGCACGCCAGTGTGCGAACCCTCGCTGACTGGCGGCACTCCTCGGAGTGTGGTTAAACAATCATACACAATGAAAAATCATTGAACTTTGGACTTGAATATAGCCGATAAAAATCAATAGTCAAGCAAAAAAGCACGCTTTGTTTTTCAGCCGTTTTAAGCATTTTGCCGCTGCATTGCTTTTTCGATAGCTTTTTCGCTGACGCGGGTCGGCGTAACCGTTCCCGATACGCGGTGAGAACTGTCATAACGAAGTGCATGCAACCTCTCGGCCACCGATGATCTTTGCTCCGCTTCCGGAACCGTGCTTTCGTGCCCCGCGGCCAGCTTGGCGCGCATATTGCTGACAACCGCGCTCTTTACTTGTTCTCCGGTTTGTCTTGCCGCATTTTTCGGCTCTGCCGTCGGCGCATGAACAACTTCTTCGGTTTTTATCTGCGTTTCTTTTTTATCATCGGCGGAAGCGTTGTATATGTCGCGCCCGGCCAATGTGGCGTCAACGGCAACGCTGGCCGCCGTCCCCAATCCGGGAAAACAGCCCAGCGCCCCGGAAGCCACTTCTCCGCAGGCGCCTTTCCAATCGCCTTCTTTAATCCTCTCATAAGCAAAATAAACGCCGGCGGCTGCGCTGACGACCGGAATCTTTTTCAGCAAAGACTTGCCGACGGCCTTACTTGCAATCTTTCCGGCCGTTTTTTCCATCGTTTTCTTAACGCTCTTAACCACGGCCGTCTGACCGATTTTTTCACCGACTTTGTTAATCGCCTTAACAACTTTGGTATTGCTTATTTTTTGGCTTATCTTGTCATACTGACGCCCGAGCCAGCTGTTGTTCAATTTGTTGCTGCCCTTTTCTATTGTTTTATCAATGGCGGTATTGACCCGGTCGTCCGCTTTTTTGATCGAAGCCGCAATCGAGCCTGAGGACGAAACGGCTTTTTCCGCCGTCCTTCCGACTGTTTTCTCCGCCGCCTTGCCTGCTGTTTTTTCAATGTTTTCCTCAACCGCAGCAGAAGATCTTACCGCTTCCGGTGCAGTTTCTTTCCCTACATTGGCCGCGGCATTGGCATTTGCCTTTTCATCGGCACGGACGTTTAACTTCCGCCACATCTGACTTTCACCGAGCTCGTCATATTGCGTGATAACATTGTTGCGGCGTTCAACCATATTTCCTTTCAGATTATCATCGACCGGATTGTGCAGTTCCAGAAAATCGCGCCACCGCTTATCTTTCACCTCACCGTTTTCATCAAGTTCCAGCGGAAAGATTTTATGCATTACATATCCTTGCTTATTGTCTTCCACGGCAATATAAATCTTTTTCAATTTGTTCTGATGCGCCATAACCGCTGTTTCGTCGCTTGCACCGGACAGCCTTTCGTAACTGAATTTTCCGCCGGTAAATTTGGCAACTTCATTATCGGTAACGCTCGCACCGGCATCAAGGAAAAGAAATTCCTGCTTTGCGCCCCGGCTTTCATATTCGTATACAAAACCGAATTTGCGCCCGCCATATTGCTTGGCATTGTGGGTCGACTGGCCGAACGCATAACCGAGACAGCCGGTCGGCCAATATTCTTTGCCGTTTATATCAAGCACACTGTGCCCGACATGCGACGCGGCGTAAGTAAAACTCATCCTTTTCTCTCGCGCCAGGATTGAATACGGCTTTCCGCCGTTTTGCCCGGCATGGAACACGCTGGTTAAAACGCCGTCTCTATCCAGAGAAATTTGGTTGGCGGCATTCGGCGCAGCGGCATCAATTCCCTTGGCCGCCGCCTCTTGCAGCATGGTTTCCTGATATTCTTTTTTAATATAAGGAAACAATTCATCGGCATATTTGTCTGCAACGTTTTTAGCAATCTTGTCAGCCGCCTCCGCAGTCCACCCCCCGTTTGCAATAAACGGCGCGGCTTGGTTTCTGACATCCATGATGATTTTGTTGCAACCTTCGGGATTATCCGCCTGCATTTGTTTCACCAATCCCGTAAGTTTTGCATAATCGACAGACGCCGTATACTCTTTGGCAAAATTTTTCATAACCTCGTCATAGCGGTTGCCGGGCTGAGACTTAGCCACCGTTTCCAAATCCAATAACATATTGTCGGTATCGGCGTTATTGTGAAGCGGCCTGTCCGTAGCCCAGACCAAGGCCTCACGGCTGCGCGGATTGGACAGCGATGCCTCGCCGCCGCTGTCATAAATCGCATCGATCATCATCGTATTGGCTTTCAGCGCGTCTTCCGGAGCCAAAAAGGGGGCATAAATACAGCGTTCTTCTTTGTCAACCACAAAAACATCGGGATTAACGGCGCGGGGATCCGTTTGAGCAACAACTTCCAGCCCCTTTTTCCTCATCTCTTCCATAATTTTATCGCCGGCACCGCCGACAACGCCCCTTTCCGAGAAAGCGACCACCGGTGCGGCCGGCCTGTCCAGTCCTTCATAAAAACGGCGAATTGAACGGCGGACTTTTTCCGGATGCCGGCTCTGACAAATCTGCCCTTCGATATAGTCTTCCGTCAATCCTTTGGTTCTGACTGTCTCTTCATCAATCGTCGGCGGATTGACGATATAGTCTTTTTTATCTTCGACAAACTGGCGGATAATTTCCTCTTCTTTTGCAAAATAGGGAGATTTCTGCCAATTTTCTTCCAATCCGCCCAGTCGTTGATCGGCCTTTATTACCTCCTTCTGATAATAAGACGCTTGTTCTGCCCCGGAAGCAATCTTTTCTTCAAACTCACGCGTTTCGTATTCAACGCGTTGCGGATCCCTTGCCGCAATGGCCTCCAGTTTCATTTTCAAATTTCTTGAACCGTAACTGTAAGCCATCTCATCGTTTTGTGCCAAAGCCGACGTTTTAGAAACAATGTCGCTCCGGCTGTATTTTTCCACAAACGCCTCCAACTCGCGGTTAGCCTGTTTTATTCTGCCGCCCTGTCGCAGTTTATTAACAAGACCGGTCGGTTTTTGGGACAACCGCTCCAAATACGAGGGATCAAACCTGCCTTTTCCGACATAATCCGTCAGCATCCATTGGATATTCCGCTGCCTGTCTTTGGGATATGCGGCAACCAACCGTTGAATATCCTTTTCAAATTCATCTAATTGCAAATTTAGCGCACGGGTTTCTGAAATGCTCGCATTAATTTCGGCAATTTTATTTTCGCAATCATGTTTTTGCTGCAAAATCGGCGCCGACCTGTCGGCAATATATTCCTCATGAAGCCGCTGACGTCTTTGCGCCAAAAACTCATCCAAATTACCATCCGTTCGGATCACTTGACGCAAATCTTCGAAATACGGTGTATTGTAAATTTCACCATATTTGTTATCCAACAGAATTTTTCTGTCTTTTTCTTGCTTCAATCTGTCTCGTTCATCATAATGAGACCAGTCATAAACGTCATCGCTGCTCATAATCGTGATCCGCTCTTTTTAACACCTCTTGTAATTCATTATATAATAAATAGACAAAATTAACAATTAGAAAATACGCATATAAAAAATACCCGCTATTTTATTACAATCGGAGCTCAGAAATCCGCATTATGTTGCAAAATAAGATTAAAATCAGTACCTGCACAATAAAATATCGTTAAAACGGAGATAAATATACCCGACAATAAAAAACAAGGTGTTTGGCACAACCCAAACACCTTGTTGATTTGAAATTTTATCGGCAATACGTTTTTTGACCGATAATCACATCCTGATTTTTTACCATTTCGGGCAACCCTGCCTCAAGCGCATACAAAATAACCGTTGACACATGTCTGTCGAGTACCGAACTCCATACTTTATCATAAAAAGAATGAGAAAATTTGAGTTCAAACGCATCTATCCGTTTATCGGCAAACTCCGCCGGGAGCTGCTGCAAAACCTCATCAACCCCGGGACGGACAAACAGCCAATAACCGCCGTAACGATGATAACATATAAATCGTCCGATCTCTTCTAGCCCCTCGACCGGCAAAATATCACCAGCATCATCACAAACCGCGTGCTCCGGTTCAAAATTAAAATAGTACGAATCATGAATATCAAACGGAGTAGTGTAGACCAAATAACTGTTTGGACATTCCTCTCCGACACCCAGTTTTCGTCCGTCTGTCATCCTCACCAAAGGCTTAATTCGACGGGCATAACCCAGCAGTTCATCTTCTGACATTTGTTCAGAACGTTTAAGCAGTGTTTTAACGCGCTCGCGATTATGAAAAAGAACCTTCATAAAAGCCGACGGTTTTTGCGCAAGCAGCTGCAACATTTCAGGATTGGTCTCAAAATTTTTCATAATATATTTTCATTAATAATACAAATATGCTGACAGAATATATTATTCTTTTGTCCAAGTCAATTTCTATCCGGCCGCGCATGCCCTTTTAATTTTTTCTGCAAATTCATAATTTGAATTGGGAAGAAGTTTCAATTTCAAATCCTTGGGCTCGACACTTCCGTCGAAATCGACAAAATCTATAACATATCCGCCGTCTTTCAACAAATCGGCCAAACGATAACAGTCAGGACGTACGGCTTCATCTATCTCCACCCAACGACAGATCGCGGTCGGGATTCCCGAAGCCGCTGTTTCGCAACTGGCAAAAGAATCAAACGTATGCACCGCCAGAGTATTATCCAGACCCAACACCCCCGGATACACGTTTCCGACTTCCGATGCCTGCCGTATAAAGGCCTCCTCATGGCGGCCGGAATAAATCCGCCAACGCTCGGAAGTTCGCTCTTCATCGGTTTGCGCCACCGGTTTGGAATTAAAAAACATGATTCTGCCATCCGTTGCCAGACTGTGTTCATAAAAATAGTCAGTTACATCATTCGGCGTCCGCGGCCCGTTAACCACGATTATGTTATAGCCCTTATCGTTCAGTTCCGACAAACGCCGCCAGATAACCTCTGCATGAGATAAAGTAAAACGAATCTCGTCGCCGTCCACCTTGCCGCCGAGAGAAAAAACAACATTCGGCCGCCCGTTTCGGCAGACCTCAATAACCTTTCTTATTTTCGGCTGCCAGAATTTTTGACGAATAAATACGCGGCTCATATTATGAATAATTCCCTCGGAAATAAAAAACTTTTTCTCGCCGTCCGTACCCGCTTTCAAATTCCGGCGCTCTTCGTCCGTCAGCAGATGTCCGCAAATATGCACCACATCGGCAGAAACATACGGATACATCCGCGAATTGACAACCACCGTTACCAATTTTCCCATCTGATGCCGCTCATAATAACTCTTTACCGCCCGGCACATGGCGTCTGCATTCGGACAGGCGTTTTCGTTTTCTCCTTGCGAACAGGCTACGGCCAAAACACGGGGCACCAGAAGATGGCGGGAGAAATAAACATCCAGACAACGCCCCACATCCCGCGCAAATGCCGCGTCATCGACATACAAATGACGACGCAGCGGAGTATCCGATACGTTTTCAAAACACATGTCCATATTATAAGCAAAACGTATATCTCCGTCGCCGTGAAAACGCATCAACGCCGAAAGCACGCCCCGCAGTTGGTTCAGCTCGCCGAGATTGGGAGTCGGCGGTGCAAAAGCAATAAAATGTTTCAAATTCATAAACTGTACCCTTCTACAATAAACAAAATAAAAATCTCCTTTCCGAAATCAGGGAAAGGAGATTTTATTCAGTTCAAAATCTGCCCGTGGCAATGTTTGTATTTTTTGCCGCTGCCGCAGGGACAGGGATCGTTTCTTGCCACCTTGCCCCAGGTTTTCGGGTCATTGGGGTCGATTTTGGTTTTTGCATAACGGAAAGGCTCATTTTTTTCCGGTTCCGCGGGCCGTTCGGCAGAGCCGCCGATCAGGCTGTGCGGGCTTTCATGAATAGCCTCCATCCGTGTTTTGTTTTCTTTCAACCGCAGCTCGTTTTCGCCGCCGCTGACCGGAATTTGCGCCCGGCATGTCAGGAACGTAACCCGTTCTCTCAGCAAATCAAGCATATCCGAAAACATATTAAAGGCCTCTTTCTTATATTCGTTCAGCGGGTCTTTCTGTCCGTAGGCGCGCAGGCCGATGGTCTGGCGCATATAATCAAGCGCTGCAATATGTTCTTTCCACAGTTGATCAAGCACCTGCATCAAAATGTTTTTTTCGACCAGACGGACAATTTCTTCCGGCACGCCGCGATTTTTCTCAACAATATTCTGCTCTATTGTTTCGATGATCTTGCTGCTCATGGTTTCGGCGTCCATTTCCGGCTCGGCCGCCCATTTATCAACCGGCAGCACAAAACCGGTAACCCGCCAGATTTCCTGCTGCAGCGCCGGCAGATCCCATTCTTTCGGCGTCAGGCTGCGCTGCAGATACGGCGCCAGCACGTCGCCCAGATATTCCCCGCGCATTTCTTCCACCGTATCCGAAACATCGGAAGTTTCCATCAACTCGCGGCGCTGTTCATAAATCACCTTGCGTTGGTCATTCATCACATTGTCGTATTTCAGCAGGTTTTTACGGATATCAAAGTTGCGTTCTTCCACTTTCTGCTGCGCTTTTTCCAGAGCTTTGCTGATCCACGGATGCACCAGCGGCTCGCCTTCCGGCAGTCCCAGTTTCTGCAACATGGCAGACATTCTCTCCGAACCGAAAATCCGCATCAGGTCATCTTCCATCGAGAGGAAGAACTTGGATGTTCCCGGATCCCCCTGACGTCCCGAGCGGCCTCGCAGCTGATTGTCGATACGGCGGCTTTCGTGGCGTTCGGTACCGAGAATATACAACCCGCCGGCAGCCAACACTTTTTCTTTATCCGCTTCACACTCAAGCCGGATATCTTCTCTCATCTTTTCGATCTGTTCCGGCGTTTCATCGCCCTTAAGCATGGCTTTCAGCCGCATATCCGGATTGCCGCCGAGCTGGATATCGGTACCGCGGCCGGCCATGTTGGTCGCAATCGTAATTGCGCCGAAAACACCTGCCTGGGCAACAATCGCCGCTTCCCGTTCGTGATGGCGGGCGTTTAACACTTCAAATTTCACATTGCTCCGAGCTCTGAGCATATCTGCCACCAGTTCCGATTTTTCAATCGACGTCGTACCGACCAGAACCGGCTGCCCTTTGGCATGGCATTCAAGAATTGTTTTGATGATGGCATCATATTTTTCTTTCGCCGTCCGATAAATTTCATCATGCATATCCACACGCTGAACCGGCCGGTTGGTCGGAATTTCGATGCACGAAAGATTATAAATGTCGCCGAACTCGGCCTCTTCCGTCATTGCCGTGCCTGTCATACCCGACAGCTTGGGATAAAGGCGGAAATAGTTTTGGAAAGTAATCGACGCCAACGTCTGGTTTTCCGACTGGATGGCAACATGCTCCTTGGCCTCGATTGCCTGATTCAGACCGTCGGAATAGCGGCGCCCTTCCATCATACGGCCGGTAAATTCGTCAATAATCACCACCTTGCCGTCTTTAACGATATAATCAACGTCGCGGGTTTGCATTTTATGCGCCCTCAAAGCGTTGTTAACGTGCTGAACCAGCGACACGTTGCCCATATCATAAAGGCTGCCTTCTTTGATCAATCCGGTTTCTTTCAGCAGCTGCTCGACATGTTCCATACCTGTTTCCGTCAAGGTAACGCTCCGGGCCTTTTCGTCTTTTTCATAATCGGCATCCGTCAGCTTGGAAATAATGCTGTTGACGGCCACATATTTTTCCGAGGAATCTTCCGCCGCGCCGGAAATAATCAACGGCGTCCGCGCTTCGTCGATCAAAATCGAATCCACCTCATCGACGATTGCAAAGTTAAACGGCCGTTGCACAATGTCGGAAAGGGAAAATTTCATATTATCACGCAGATAATCGAAACCGAGTTCGTTGTTGGTACCGTAAATAATATCGCAGGCATAGGCGGCACGGCGCTCGTCATCGTTTTTGCCGTGGACGATATAGTCGACCGTCAGCCCCAGAAAACGATAAACCTGCCCCATCCACTCGGCATCGCGTTTGGCCAGATAGTCGTTGACGGTAACGATATGGACGCCTTTTCCCGTCAGTGCGTTCAGATAGGCGGCAAGAGTCGCCACCAGGGTTTTGCCTTCACCGGTTTTCATTTCGGCGATCATTCCTTTGTGCAGGACGATACCGCCGATCAGCTGCACGTCATAATGGCGTTGACCGAGCGTTCTTTTGGCGGCCTCGCGCACCACGGCGAAAGCTTCCGGCAGCAGTTCGTCCAACGTTTCCCCGTTTGCCAAACGTTTTTTGAACTCATCCGTTTTAGCTCTCAGCTCGTCATCGCTGAGTCGCGACACCAGCGGTTCGAGAGCATTGATTTTATTGATTGTTTTATATTGTTTTTTGATAAAACGATCATTGGCGCTGCCAAAGAACACCTTTGCTATTTTGCCTATCATAAACTTTTCCACCTTGATAAAATTCTAAGTCAATCCTACATTTAATGTTTATGTTGACTAAAGTCAATAGCTTGAAAAGAAGTTATAAACTTTTGAAACTTTTTGCTTGGAATATTTTTGTTTTGTTATATAACTGGATACAGTGTTATTTATTGGAGGTAATTATCTATGAAAACTCAGTATATCGCCGCCGCCGTTTTGTCTGCCATCATTTTGAATCCGCTGCCGGCCGGCGCGGAAGGCAAAAACGGCATTGCCGCCGTTGTCAACGGAGAAAAAGTTACCGTTGACGAAATCAGAAAGACATACAACGCGGCTCCTCAGCTTAAAACACAGGTTACTTTCGACCAGTTCTACCCGCAGGCCGTAACCGTATGGGCCAACGGCGCCGCTCTGAAACAGGCTGCCAAAAAAGCCGGTGTGGAATCTTCCGCCGAATACAAACAGCAGTTGGAAGCCCTGAAAAACGAGCTTGTCGGCCGTATTTATCTCAAACAGGAAGTTGAAAAGAAAATTTCCGATAATGACGTTAAAAATTTCTACAACCAGTATAAAAAAGACTTCAAACCGCAAAAAGAAATGAGAGCACGCCACATTCTGGTTGACAGCGAAGAAACCGCCAACGACATCATCACCAAAATCAAAAAAGGTGATGACTTCAACGAACTGGCTAAAAAATACTCCAAGGAAAAAAATCCCGACTTAGGATACTTTACCAAAGAAATGATGGTTCCCGAGTTTGGCGAAGCCGCTTTCAGAATGAAAAAAGGCCAATATACGCAAAAACCGATCAAAACCAATTTCGGCTATCACATCATCTATGTTGACGATGTCCGCAACACTCAGCCGATTTCCTTTGAGGAAGCAGAGCCCCAGATCCGGGCCAGAATGGCTCAGGAATTGTTGCCGGGTATCTTAAACGATGTTGTTGCCAAAGCAAAAATCGAAAAATACCAGTTGAACGGCAAAGTTATGCCCAATACACCGGCTGTTCCGGCTGCCGCTGCCAAATAGGCCGCTGCGGATATTTAATAAAAAACGCTCCTTTAAGGGGCGTTTTTTTGTTGGAATATCCGGACAAAAAAAATACCGTTGAGCTCTGAAAACAGAGCATCAACGGTATTTTTTAAACTAAGCTACGATTGTTTGACAAACACGAACCAGCCGTTGTAAACGCCTTCCACGCTTAAATCTCCGATTTTGATTTCAATCGTCAGCGTCAGGAAGTAGTGATCTTTGTTCCCGTTGCTTTCGATAAATGCCCAATCGGCTCCCGTTACGCGGACGCTGCTGCCGTCATAAGCGGCACCGGCCATATCCTCCTGCAAAACGATATTGTCAAACATCGCCTCGTAACGCACCAGCGGAATGGTCAGGTCAAAACGGTTGTAATGCACGACGCAGTTTTCTTCAATGCGCTCCAGCGTAACATACTCTCCGCCGTCTTCAAACGAACGGCCTTGTTCCACCACTTCCGAACCAAGCAGTTCAAGGTCGGCCAATGTTCCGTCAACCGTAATTTCCTCTCCCGTATATCTGTCGCTGATGGCGGGCAGAACTGCGGTATAAGTATTTTCTTCTTCACCGCCGGCAGACATTTTTGAACGAACCGTTATTGAAGAAAGAAAACCTTCCCCGTCGGGGTTCGGCTCAACGGATTTTGCCAGTACCGTGCTGTTTAGAATGTACGGTTCGTTTGCCGGGCCGAGTAGCCGCCTGAGCGTTACCTCTGCCTGGAGATCATAGGTCTGACCGCCGAACTCCACCGAAATCGAATGCCGGTAAATTCGCCGGGCGTAAGCATAATCGCCGTCCACATAAGAATCTGCCGTTTCAAGCGTTCCGCCTTTATCAACAAGGTTGCTGTAATAATGATAGGGCATCACCTGCCGGGTGGCTCCGTCATCATAAACAGCAACGTCATAGTTCAGGCGGTAAGAAAAGGAAAATTCATTAAAACTCACCGTATAGACCAAAACGGAATCCGTTACCGTAACAAACCCGTCCGTGTACTGGTCGGCCGTTTCCCGGCTGATAATCGTTTCATAAGAACCGATATCCCAGTAATTGACCGGACAAACGGCGCTGACATCGCCGAACTGGCCGTTTAGGGTAACCGAAACCCGGTTGTCAAAGTTCGCGCGGGTAATACCCTTAACCATAATCCAGGACTCATAGCTCAGCCTGGTACCTTCCGTTCCGACCTCGGCAGTTACGTCTTCGGCAACGCCTTCGTCGTAAACTTCGCTTTCAACCACTTCCGGCAGCAATTCGTCATCTTCGCTGCAGGACACCAAAGTTGTCATACCGGTAAGCATGGCAGCTGCTACCATAACAAACCATAAGCTTCTTGTTTTCATAAATAAAAGGATTTAAAAGTTTCACTTCTGGTTATTTCTTTAATGTTTATTTCTGAAATGATCACTATGTTGAGCTTTTTGTCCGGGAATCATACAGATAACCCGTATTTAGTCAATAATACAACTCCGCTCAATAGTTGTAGACAATAATTTTTTTCAAAACCTCGCCGTTTTCCGTCCGGCAGACGTCGGAGCCTGTGCCCCTTTTTTGCTTTTCTTTTTCCCGGCTGATACCGGATTTATGTTTTTTTATTTTCAACTCTCTATTCCGGGGGCTTTGTCTTTCTCTCTAATGCCTGACACCTTCCCCATGTCATGCCCGACCTGTCCGGGTATCCTTTCCTTCCCCTTATGTCATGCCCGACCTGATCGGGCATCCAGTTAAATATAAAGCCTTATTGCCCACTGGATTCTCGGGTCAAGACCTAAGAATGACAGGGAGAAAATATGCCTAAGAATGACAATAACACCATCAAAACAACAGAGAAAAATAATAACAACATTCTTAAAATACCTCCTCCGGGAGCTGCCGGGAGGATTAGCCTCCCGGCCTCCGAAAGAGAGGGCCCCGCCCTAAAGGGGATTTGTATTGTCCGGAGTACTTCGGACAACGGGCGGGGATTAGTTACAGGTCAACAGTTCTCCCGGCTTATCACCGGCATCCCCTCTATTGGTATCGTGATAGGTGTACTCGATTTTGCAGCCAGGCTCAAATTTTGTACTCCGACAGCCGCAATCATCACCACGGCAAGACATCTCACCGGTCGTACTGACGGAACTCAAAGTACTGTTGCCATAAGTTTTACATGCCGCATAGTAACTGCTGTCTTCATCCCAACGCTTGGTTGCACAACTCCAACCGCTTTTTCTGTTGACGATATAATAAATCTTATCTCTCATCTGACAGCCTTTCTTATAAACACCGCTGCCGAAAACCAGCCGCGCATAATAGCCGCTGCCAAAATTCGGGGACTCAATTTTACTGCCGGACGTCAGCCCTATATATTTATAAGAGCTTCCTTCATACACATTCCAATAAAGGTTACCGTACAGTTTAACCGTCATTCCCCGTGCCCGTTTATTCTGGCTGCTGTTATAACCAACATAAACATTGGTATAGACATTGGCCGGAGATGCACTGTAAGAACCGTTAAAAGCAACCGACGCCGTCCATGTCTCTGCTTCAGGGAACTTATTTCCGGTATTCCTGTTATGGAAAGTATATGTATCGGTTGCCGGATAAATATATACTGACGACGCCCGGAATTCCTGCCCTTCACCCAGATAAAACGTAACCATCTGCGAATTTTTATACGATGTGGGAATTTCAATATTGATCGTCCCTGCATTATAATTATAGTTCGTTGATGTAAAACGGGTTTTTATAGTAGCCTGTTTTAACGAGATAGTCGCGTTTCGACCGTTAGGCATTGACAAATTACTGCTTAAAGTCATTGTCTTGTCAAAAACGGCTCCGGCCCCGCTGAGATTGGTATTATACAGAGACACCGCTCTCTTAAAGCTCGCGGTTGAGGCAAACTTCAACTCCAACCCGTAAAGAAAAATGCTGTTGCTACTACTGCTGGTATTCGGGAAAGATGTGCCCGAAAAGTTAATAACGGGAACCACTGTCTTTTCCGGCTCGTAAGAACCACAGGACTCTTGCAGCATCTTATGATCTGCCGTCGATCCCATAGCACCGAAATAAGCACCGGAATAAATCTTTGTTGCCTTTGTACATCCCATGTTATAGCCGAAACTGCTCCCCTCAGGTGCGGCATATTCATATGACCATTTGATGCACCTTCTTCTCACTAGTCCATGGCATGCACTTCTATCCACAGTCGTACAGGATTTATCGGGGGAGTTTGTCGAACCGGCCCTGCATTCCTCACAAACAGCCTTTACACATTTTGCACTGCTACTTCCAGAACTCGGCGCCGTACATGTTGAATTTACATTGACATTGCCGGCCAGAACACCGACCGTAGCCTTTGCATTTTCCTGCTCCGCACCGACCGCATAGGTCTGTTGTTCAACCGGCAGTTTTTCCTTTTCCGCATCGGTCAACGTTGCATAGTTCACCAATTTTCTGCCCGTAAAGACGGCATAAGTAGAATATGTTTTTTTATTCTTTTCTTTGCTGAAGAACAACTTGACCGCGTTTTCACAGGAAATACGCTCGCAGGCCGAACCGTCAGCATTTGGCTGCCAACCTTCTTCACATTGCGTAATCTTAAACCGTCCTTTGCGCGGACAATCGCAGGTATCCCACCTGGTCGCATGCGGATCGTTCGGCTCGCCGCCGCGCTCGCCTTCTGCCGGGAAGGCCGCGCAGGAACAACATTCCTTAAAGAAATAAACACCACCCTGAACACAGGCTTTACCCTTGCCGCCGAATTCACAGTCTATAGACTCCCAAAGATACGGCGGATTGCTGCACTTACAGGAATCCCAATACTGGTTGCCTTCGCTATCCGTACAGGGTTCACCGTTAACATCGGCGTTGGCCGTCTCCTGACAATCTTCTTTTGAATACGGATACAAACCGCGCTCACACAAGCACGCCGAATAATACAATGTCTTTGTCGTTGTCGTCTTTCCGGCATCTATTTGCGTACAAGCCGTTCCGCCCGGATTGCTGTACTTAAACTGCGTATGACAGGTCTCTTCCGTATAAGGATACTTTTCCGGATCGCATTGGCACTTATATTTACTGCCGCATTTATCAACCGCAATATGAGGATAAACGCAGGAATCGTAAACATACTCATTCCCGCAGCACATCACATAATCGCTGTTATACGGGCAATAGCCGCCAATTTGTTTTGAGGTATCGGCAAGGCACTGCGCTTTGGGGATATATCCCTCGGCCGCACACAAGTTTTCCCCCTCTACTTTCGGATCACTGTATTCACCGAAATCCGTACCGCTGGCGCAGTCCGGATCGCCGACAAAACATACTTTAGCCGTTGCCGGCAGCGCCGCCATTGTGCAACAACACACGGCAAGCAAACATAACCATACGGTTTTGTACAATATTCTCATAGCCTTTCCCCCTCGTATCCTCTCAAATTGACCCAGGTGATGTA
>CALXPZ010000024.1 GCA_944390375.1 uncultured Alphaproteobacteria bacterium
CCGCTGGTTTTTCACCCTCTCGTTCACCAACGCCGTCTGCAAACGATCCTCAAACAAATTAAAACTCGGCAGGCCCGTCTGCTCATCAAACATACACCCGGGAAAATCGTCCGGTTTGGTATAACCGAAACGGCAACTTGCGGCCTGCCCTTCCTGATTTTTGTTCTGTTTTGCCGTCATTTTTAAGCCTCCGATAATTTTTCTTAATGTATTTATGGCACGTTTACTGCAAAACTTCAACCGCTTTTCTGATTTTACGGATCGAATTAAGTTCAATCTGGCGCACCCGCTCTTTGGAAATGGAATAAGACTTGCTCAAATCGTCAAGCGTAATTGTTTTCTCGCTGAGCCGCCGTTTAAACAAAATGTCTTTTTCCCGAGGGTTCAGACAGCCGAGAGCCTGATTGAAAAGTTTCTTGCGATAGCTGAGCGTTTCCGTACGGCTGAGCCATTCTTCCTGATTGGGCTTTGAATCGGCGATAAAATCCAGCAATTCGGAACCGCTTTCCGATGAGGCGTCAATCTGCACGTTAAGCGAACCGTCATGCGCCTTAAGACGGGTATTCATATCGGTAACTTCCTGCACGCTCACGTCAAGCGAACTGGCTATACTCCTTAATATCTCCTGCGACATTTCCCGATCGTCAATCAGATTGAGCCGGTTTTTAACCTTGCGCAGATTAAAAAAGAGCTTTTTCTGAGCGGCGGTTGTACCGATTTTGACCAGCGACCAGGAATTAAGCACATATTTCTGTACCGCCGCCCGTATCCACCACAGGGCATAAGTGGAAAAACGAAAACCTTTGTCGGGATCAAACTTGTCCACCGCATAAAGCAAACCGATATTGCCCTCTGAAATCATCTCCGCCGCCGGCAATCCGTAACCGCGGAATTTGGACACCACTTTCACCACCAGCCGGAGATGAGAAGTTACCAGCCGGTACGATATTTTGACATCGCGGGTTTTCACATATTCTTTGGCCAGATTATATTCCTCTTCCTGACTCAAAATCGGAAACTGCTTGATATTCTGCAAATACCTCGACAAATTGACTTCCGGCGAAAAATCCGGATTGTCGAACGAAATCTGGTTATCCATTGCCTTCTCCTAAAAAACAGAACTTTGCCCGCACGACTTCAAACGGCCGGGCGGTAAAAGTTTTACCCTCTGTTTTTATTTCGGAGAAGTACCTAAATTTAGTAAACAGGTATCTAAAAGCAAGTGCATATCATCGGGAAAATCGGCGGAAAACTGTATAAATTTTCCTGTCCTCGGATGAACAAAGCCGAGCGAGGCCGCATGCAGCGCCTGCCGTGGAAAAGTGTTGACAAACTCTTTTATTTCCGCCGGCAACCCGACAAGCCTGCTTTTACCGGCCTTGGCATAGACATGATCGCCGACCAGATTGCAGCCGATGGAAGACATATGCACCCGGATCTGATGGGTACGCCCGGTTTCCAGATTACATTTAACCAGGCTGACGGCGCCGTTAAAACTTTTCAGGCACTGATAATGCGTAACCGCCCGTTTGCCGCCGGTTTCCACCGCCGCCATTTTTTTCCGGTCAAACCGGCTGCGGGCGATATTTTTATCAATCACCCCGGCGGCCGGTTCCGGCCGGCCGTAAACAACGGCATAATATGTTCGTTCGATACTGTGCTCAAAAAACTGCGCCGCCAGTCCCTGATGGGCAAAATCATTTTTGGCCGCCACCAAAAGCCCGCTGGTGTCTTTGTCAATACGATGGACAATTCCCGGCCGTTTCACCCCGCCGACCCCGGAAAGGTTATCCCTGCAATGATAGAGCAACGCATTGACCAGCGTACCGTGGTAAGCGCCCGGCGCCGGATGAACGGTCATTCCGGCCGGTTTGTTGACGACAATCAGATCGTCGTCTTCAAAAACAACATTAAGCGCAATATTTTCCGCTGCCGGTTCGGCTTCTTCCGCCGGCGGCACAAAAACGGCATAGCTGTCGCCCGCCTGTACTTTGAAATCCTTATCGGTAACAATATCATCGTCCCGGCTGACATAACCGGCGGCAATCAGCTTTTGCAGCCGCGCACGGGAGACATCGGGGAGCGATTTTTTCAAAAAAACATCCAACCGTGTTCCTGCCTGTCCGTCCTCGACCGGCGGCGTAAAAAATATGCTGTTGTCTTCCATATTCATATTTGCGAAAATAAAATTTATGTTATATAATATTCCGATGTATACAGATTATTTATTAAATTGCAAGGGTTTAAGTTTATGCTGAAACTGAAAATTTTGAAAGCGGTCGTTTTTATTATGACTTTTTTGCTGATTGCGGGCATTGCCGTCCTGGTGTTTCAGCTTGCCGGCGGACTGAAACGGATTTCCGCCGCCCCGAAAGAAACAACGGTCAACCTTGATGAACCACAGGGTGCCGGGATTGAACAGGCAACCGCTGAAGGAAACAATCTGTATCTGCTGATCAAAGGCGGCGGCCGTCCGGACCGCATTATCATTTTTGACACGGAAACATCCCGGGCTGTTTCCACCATCAACATAAATTGAGGTAAAAATGAGCGACAATTCCGAAGACATTATCAGAAAACTGACCGAAGACGTCCCCGACGGGAAAGCTACTTTCCCGGCCGAAGAAGATGACGAATTTAACGTATTGCTCGACAATTTCATCCAGTCCGAGCTGCAAAACATCGAAGAAGAAAAAAACAACACCCGGATTATGCTGGAAGAGCCGGAACCTCAACCGATCGGAAAAAATGCCAGCGATGAAGAAGTCGCCGATTCTCTTGAACAGGCCGAGCAAAAACTCTACACCGCTTACCGCAATTATGTGGACTCAATTCAGGCCATTGCCGATTCTCACAACCTGTCGGCTCCTGTCTTTCACATCAAAGCTCAGGTTTTATATCCCCGCTACACACCGAGCCTCGGCAACCTGATCAGCATCGACGTCCTTCAGGGATGGGACACCATGTTTGAGGCTTTCCCCGACGACATTGTCAAAATCAAACCCAACGCCTCCGACGAGGAACTGCTTGATTTTGCCGAACAGCATACCGACGAAAACCTGCAGATGGCTGTTGTGTCTTATGTCGAAATTTTATTTGAAATTGAAGGCTGCGAAATATCTTACGAAAAAAGACTGCTTGAATACGAGCACAAAAAAATTGAAGAAGAAATCGTCGCCGAGCACAAAAAACGCGGAGAACGGGCTCGCAAATACATCAAGGCCATTGAAAAGAAAAAATTTCCGATCAATGCCGAACGTCTGGTAAACGGCTATTTCAAAACCGCCTCCAAAGATCCCGAAGGATCCTTCAAAGCACTGACCTCCAACCCTGCGATTTTTGCCCCGATTGAGTTTGACAAAATTAAGCCGAGATTTTTCGGTTTAATTAAGCCGACCCCGCGGGATGGGCTTGTATACAACCGGAAAATCGGGAATTTTCTAAAAAAACTCAAAGTATAAAAGAATTGTCAACACATAAAAATATAGACAAAATAAAAAAATAATGCTATTCTTAAAACAAAAGCTGGATCACCATTTTTAAAGGATCACGACAATGGCAGAAAATAACAACAATACACCTACTACTCCGGTCGCCTCGCAGCCTGTGCAACAGGAGGCTCCCCGATCCATGCCGCAGCCGAATACCGCTAATGCAGCCCGAAGCAATGACGACGGCAAACGTTCCGTAACCGTCAACGAAGGCTTGCGCAAAAAAATCCTTGAGTTGTCGGAAAAGAAAAGAAACGGCCTGCTGACCATTGACGAAGCCAATGAATTAGAACAGCTGAAAAAGAAATATGACGACGACACACAGGGCGTTACCCAAGAAAAGAAAGACGACGACATAAAAAAAGATGACGGCGGCAACAACAAGTTTTCGGAAGAAGACATCATCTCCTATATGTACAACAAATGGCTGATCGCGGGCGGATGCTGGGTCGGCGACAAAATAGAAAATGCCTGCGGATCGGCATATTATAAAATGCAACGCAGAATTCTGACAAACAGAGACAAAAAGAAACAAGAGAAAAAGGATTTCCTTAACAGCGATGCCAATAAAATCAAGCAAAAAGTAAGCAGTTTAAGGGATGGCTCCAGTGCAGAAATCAGAAAAAGAGACATGGCGCGCATAAAGAAAGCGCAGGAACTGGCTGCCGCTATCGGCGACGGTAAAATGTCCGGCAGCTCCGCAACCGATCTGTTGGCGCTGGCGCAGTATATGGGCGTTAGGGCGGAAGATGCCGCAGACAATCCGCAGATAAAAGAAATCGTGCAAAAATCAATTATTTACAAAGAAAAACAAGATGCTTTATATGCCACTCTCGGCCTGAGCAGAGAAGAAGTTAAGGAAAACCCCTCTCTGGTCAAAAAGAAAATGAAAGAATTAAAAAAGGACGATTCGCAAATAGAAACCTACCAACTGGCCCGCGAGCAGCAAAAAGACGTAACCGACGCCAAAAAAGAACTGGTGATGACCGGTAAAAACTTTTACCAGAAAGAAGCAAGAAAAATCTACTTTGACACACTGGTTGACCAGACTGCCGTCAATATGGCCGAAGCGCAGATTCTTGACACCGCGGCAAGAAACGGTAACGAACTGAAAAACAAAGACATGAAAGAAGTTTTTGAAAGCACCGTTATGTCTGCGCGCCAAAGCCTGAATCAGGCAACCGAAACCGATCGTGCCAATTATGTCAACCAGGACAAAGACCATCCGGCCAGAGAAGGCAACATTACCGATTACAACATGTTGGCACAAACGGCCTCCCTGCGGGCAAAGGAAAATATTTCCCGATCCCGTCTCAAAAATATCGGCAACCACCCGAACAAATCGCTTACAAACCTGACCCAAGCGATAGAAAAACAAAAAAGAACGCAGGAAGCCATGAACGAACAAGATCGCCGGAGAATCGGAAGAGATGTTCAAATCGAACGTCAGGAAGAAGAAACTTCCCGCCGGCAGGAAGACGAAACTTTCAACAGACGCCTGGAAGAAAGCAGCAGACAGACAAGATCAATGGGTGAAGAAGCTGCCGTCCAGCAGGAAGAAGAACGAAGACACTCTCCTGCCCGCGAATATATTTCTTCCAAAATGGAAATGCTGCAAAGCAAATACGAGCAGCACATAAAATCGCCGACAGCCAAACGTATTGAACAAATCAAACGGAATCTCAACAAAGTCCGGCAGGAAGAAGAAGTAAGGGACATACCATTGCGCATTCAATACGGAAACCGCGGACTTGAGATGTAAATCATGAAGAAATTTACCCAACATCTGCGCACATTTCTGATTCTGATCGGCTGGACGGCTTTTTATCTGTGGTTAATCGGCCTGATTATGAATTATTTTTGGCATTTCAACATTTTTGAAAAACGCTATTGGCTGATTATCAGCAAATTCTGGAATGCCGGCGGCGTTATCGACCAGCCGTCGGAATATATGTTCCTGCTGATGCTTATTCTGATTATCCCCGGATGGTTTTTGGGTTTCCGGAAAGCGCGCAAAATATCCTACGTCCGGCTCTTTTTCTTTCCGATATTCTGGTACAATGACTATATCGGCCGCAAATATGCCAACCAGCCCTCCCATATCGTATTAAAAAATTTGGGCGGCGGAAAGATAAAAAAACAAACACCTCAACAAATGATGGAGGAGATGATATCAAGCCGCATGCCGCCGGTCAAAGAGAAAAAGGATCTGAACTCGAACAAAATTCGCAGCAGCTTTGAGCAAAAAAATAAAAAATTTCACGAAAAAATGGATGCCGAAACGAAGTAAAAAAGATCGTAAAACACTTATTAACCATCTTTTGTATAGAATATGGGCAAAAATAATATGGAGATTTAATTGAAACCCTTACTGATACTGACCAGAATCATCATTGTCGGCCTGCTATGGAGTGTTTTCTTCATGGAAAGCATCAGGGTTATCATGCTCCGCAACTGGCATTTTGACATCCTCAATATGGAGCACTGGCAGATTGCCTGGGATCTCTGGCTCAATTCGTGGGTAATTTCCGAACCTAAAGAATGGGCTTTCGTTCTAATTATCATTTCTTTTATCCCCTTGTGGTTTACCGGCTGGATCGCCTTAAGCCTGATTTCCTGGGGAAAATTGTTTTTGTTTATCCTTACCCTGCCCTGGAAGGTATTTAAAAACTTCTTTTACAAACCGGTCAAAATCATTACGACCAATACCGGTGTAACTCCTATCAAAAAGAAAAAGTCGTATAAAGAAATCCGGCCGCGCGCCATCCGCGCCGTTGAGCCCGGAAGAAGCGAATTTACCGCTGCGCCGATAAGCATACCGACCATCACGCCCAATCTGGTCGTTCCGCCGGCGCCGGTTCAAAACAAACCCGTTGTGGCGGAAGAAAGCAAACCCGCCCCGAAAAACTTTGAGCATGCATTGTTCAAATTCGACGACAATTTCGACGATCTGGACTTTGACATCGATTCATTTGAAATCGATACCCCGAAGGCCGAAAACAAGACCGGCGCCGCCGGTAAAAAACAGCGGGCGGAAGACAGCTCTTATAACGATTATGACACGCCGCCGCGCCGGGAAAGAAAAGAAACTTCACGCTCCCGTGATCAGGATGACAACCGGCGCGAACGCAGCACCGAACGCCGGGACGAACCCAAAAGGGACGACCGTGAACGTACCCGCAGCAAAAACACGGAACGCCGGGACGACGGCCGGGATGACAGAAGCGAACGCCGTGAAAAAGAACGTCGGGATGACCGCCCCCGCGAACAGCAGAAAGATCGTCCGGCTCCGACCCAGATCGGCACCCGTCAGCCGACCGGCTCCTGTATGGACATTATCAAACAAAAAGGTTATGAAGTTCTCAACCGGGTAACCATCAAAAATACGGTTATCGACTATGTCGGCATCTCGGGCGACCGCATCTGCCTGTGCCTGCTCGACCGGGAACCGGGCGACTGGCTGGCCGACGAGGAACGCTTTAATGACGAGGAACCGTTGTGGTTTTCGGAAAGCTCACACCGAATTTCCCCCGTACGTAAAATAGACTTGGCAAAACAGGCTCTGCTTGATAAACTGGACAGCGCGGAAATGAATTTTATTGTTGACGCATACGTTATTGTACAAATCGGCAATATTATTAATGCGGAAGATATGTTTGAAATCTGGGATGAAATGAATATTAATGTTACCCGTATAGACAGAGGCACCCCGAAAGAGATTAAACTTTTCGCCCGCACGCTTGCCGAAGCGGAAAAAACGATTTCCGCCTCCAAACTGGATAAAGTAATGAAATTAATTCGCAGCATGGGTTAGAGGTAAGACGATGGGATTACAAAAAAGAGGAGAAGAATGGGAAGAATATGACCACGCCGTGCAATGGATGTCGTTAACCGTCATCATCACGCTGCTGGTTACCATTTCCCTGGCTGTCATCTCAATGCCGCTCGGTTATGTCATCGGCAACGGCATTTCCAAAGAATCTATGGATAACGTCGGCAAGTTTATGGGGATGGTTTTTGACAACCCGGCTTATCTTTTTAATCGCTACTGGAACTGGATGCGCCAGATCGGCAACTACCGCGGGCCGTTCAGCTTTTCGCTGTGGCTTCCGATATTGCCCATTCTCACCCTGCCGCTGGGGCTCATTTTAGGGGCAATAACCAATCCCTACCGTTTCCAGTCCAACATCCACGGTTCGGGACGCATTGCGACCTTAAAAGACATCAAAGCGATGAAACTTCTGGACGGTTTCTGCATGGTCATCGGCAAATTCAAAGGCTATTACCTGAAGTTGCCGGAAACGCTGTCCACCCTCTGCTGCGCACCTCCGGGTACCGGTAAAACCGCCGGTGTGGTTATTCCGACCATATTCAATTCCAAAGGCCTGAGCCTGGTCATCAACGACCCCAAACCGGAACTGTGTTACAACACCTCCGGCGCCCGCGCCAAAGAAGGACCGGTGTTCATCATCAACTGGGGTGCCGAGGACAACCCGGCGGAAGGTCTGTATTATCCGAGCTGGAACCCGCTGTCGCCGACGGCGCTGCCTGCTCAGGGGCCGGCCCGTGATATGTATATCGATTCCATGTGCAACATTCTGGTAGAAGACCCCAAAGGCGGCGCTGACCCGCACTGGTCGCAGACCGGTCGTGCCGCGCTCACCGGCTTTATCCACTTTATCGCTTCCAAATGCGAAAAAGCCCGTGCCAACGACTACTTCCTCGGGCGTGTCTACGAAGGCAAACTGGACGAAGAAGATAAGCAGGTGCTGGAAGGCTACTACGAAGACATCAAAATGCACAATCCGGCAGCCGTACGCGCCATCAACGACTTGCGCAACAACAACCTGACAATCGAAAATTATGTTGCCATCGGCACTTGGGACCTGCTACCGGAAAAATGGGTCGGCAGAGAAGCCTGCATCGCCATGATCATGGAATGGCTGACCGAAGCGCAGATCAAACAGGGGCAGGAAATCAAACGCCGCCTGGCCGAAGGTGACCAGATGGCGGCAATGGCTGATCCGATGCGCGACCTGCTGGATGCAGCGATCGAAGAAGCGCGCAAATACGGATATTCTCAGCGCGCCTATACCGAACTTTCCACTTTAAGCAACATGGCGGACAAGGAACGCAGTTCGGTTATGTCGACGGCGTTTGCCGGCATCGGCGTATTCAAAAACTCGGCAGTCGTTTCCCGGACCAGCTTTTCGGATCTGCAATTTAAAGATCTGCGAGGGATGAAAGACCCGATCACCGGCGAATGGAAGCCGATTTCCGTTTATCTTTCGATTAACCAGGTTGATGCCCGCGCTTTGGGCGTCATCAGCGGCATTTTCATTGAGCTGATGTCGTCTTACCTGATCTCCAACCCGCCAAACTATGTCAATGCAACCGACGGCAAAATGGGACCTTTCCCTGCTCTGTTCGTATTGGACGAGTTCCCGCAAATGCCGAAATTGAAAGCGGTTATTGATGGTCCGGCCGTCGGTCGTGGTCAAAAAGTGGCCTACCTGCTGATCGGGCAAGATTTGGGACAGATTTCGGGCAAATACGGAAAAGACGATCTGGAAACGGTTATTTCCACCACCGCCTGCAAAGTTATTTTGTCGCAAAACAACGAGCAAACCGCACAGCGCTTTTCCAAAATGGTGGGCAACAAAACGGTACAGACAACCTCCTATTCCAAACAGGAAGGTTTTACAAAACAGGCCAATCCGTTTTCCAAAAACGTCAGCTACCAGCTGCAAGGGGTATCGGTTATCACCACTTCGCAGCTGCTGAGCTTGCCGATGTTAAAACAGGTTGTCCTTTACCAAAGCTACATCGACCGCCCGATTATAGCGGACTCTCCGCGTTGGTATCTGGATCCCAAAATGCGGGCTTTGGCCAAACTGCCCACTGCGCCGAACGTTCCCGAATGGATTGTGGCCCAGCGCGAAGACATCAACGACAATATGCTCGAAAAACTGGGACTGGGCGAAGAAGAAGCCCAATAATAAAAAAAAATCCCCGGACAAATCCGGGGATTTTTTTACAATAAGTCCCGGATGACCGGGGGTATTTTTTTAAAATTTTCAGGAAGGGCGGCGGCCGTACAAATCATCAAGCATATTCAACAGCCGCACGGCATTGCCGTTTTTAACCGAATAATAGATGGCCTGCGCCTGTCGTCGGGTTGCCACAATTCCGGCCGCGCGCAAAACGGCCAGATGCTGGGACAATGCCGATTGGCTGAGGCCGATCATCTTTTCCAGATCGCCGACTTTTTGTTCGCCTTTTCTGAGAATATACATTACTTCCAGGCGTTTTTTATTTCCCAGCGCCTTTAACAACCGGGCTCCTTGGACGACGGCCTGATTTTCCATGTCTTTTCCTCCTTATATTGAGCGGATTTCAAAGAGAGCCATAATGCTGTGTATTTAGTATTGAAATTTGAAAATTAAACTAATAATATTATTTATTATTAATAAAAGGAGCAAAAAAATGTCGGAAGAAAAAGGCGAACCAAGCTTTGAAGAAGCCCTCGCCCGCTTGGAAAGTCTCGTTCGTGAACTGGAAGCCGGACGGATCAAACTGGACGACGCGGTCAGTGCATACGAAGAAGCAATCAAATTGAAAAATATTTGCGAAAAGAAACTTCAGGAAGCGCGGATGAAAATCGAAAAAATAGAAATCGCCCCCGACGGCACGCCTTCGCTCACACCTTTGGATAAAACAGATGACTGAAACCAATAATATCAAAGATATACTGAAACAATATGCCGCCCGCTTTAACCGGGAAATTGACCGTTTTTTCCCTTTCCCGGCCGGAGATGAAAAACGCGTAAGCGAAGCCATGCACTATTCGCTCACCCGCGGCGGCAAGCGTTTGCGCCCGTTTTTGGTTTACGAAACCGCCGGTCTTTTCGGAGTCGGTTTTGAAACCTCGCTCAATACCGCAATGGCGCTTGAAATGCTGCACACCTATTCGCTCATTCACGACGACCTGCCGGCCATGGACAACGATGACCTCAGGCGCGGTTTTCCGACCTGCCACAAACAGTTTGACGAGGCAACCGCCATCATTGCCGGCGACGGCTTGCTCACCTATGCTTTTGAAATTATGAGCCGCCCGTCGACGGCAGCTGATCCGGCCGTCCGCTGTTACCTGATCGAAATGCTGGCCAACGCCGCCGGCGCTTTTAACGGTATGGTGGCCGGCCAAATGCTCGATTTGATCGGCGCCGCCTATACCATGGACCGCGACGACAAAGAAGAAATAATCCGGCATATTGAAGAAATGAAAACCGGACGCTTGCTGCGCTATGCGGTAGAAGCCGGAGCCGTGCTCGGAGGCGCCGACGAAAAAGAGTTGCAGGCTCTGATCAGTTATGCCCGCCGGATAGGCATTGCTTTCCAAATCACGGACGACATATTGGATTTAACCGGTGACGAGCGTACCATGGGCAAAACACTTCATAAAGACGAACAGCAAAACAAAATGACGTTTGTCAGCCTCTACGGTTTAGACACCGCCCGGAAAATTGCCGAAGAACTGACG
This sequence comes from uncultured Alphaproteobacteria bacterium, assembly GCA_944390375.1. Lineage (GTDB taxonomy): Bacteria > Pseudomonadota > Alphaproteobacteria > RF32 > CAG-239 > JAFUYI01. The sequence continues at coordinate 11,035 of CALXPZ010000024.1, forward strand.
GCTGCCGCCCGGGAAGACATTGCCTTTTTCGGCAACCGGGCGCAAAACCTGCAAAATCTGGCCGCTTATATCGTCGACCGCAATCACTGAAAGGATCTCGGATGAAAAAACTGCTGACTCTGATTTTCTTTATTTCCGCTTTTGCCTCCGCAGCCTCGGCTCAGGTGGAGTTTGAAACAATAAAAAGCCACTCTCAGGTAAAATTGCAGGTCGTCGGTTTTTTTGACTACTACCCTTTCGGCCAATATCAAAACAACGAGTATTCCGGCGTATTCAAACCATTTATAGAGTACTTTTCCAAGTACGGTAAATATATTCTCGATTATATGCCGATCAGCAAAAATTATGAAGACACCATCCGCGACGTTGTCAAAGGAGAGGCAGACATAGTCCTCGGAATGTACGCGGAAACCAGCCTATACAGTGATCTCAAATACATTTACCCGGCAGCCATCGACAACCCCGTCCACTTGGTTATGCTTCCTTCCCGGATAGGAGAAGTCTGCTCCGTCGGCGACTTGAAAAACTTAAAAGGCGCCGTCCACGCCAAAGAGCGTTTCAGCGACTATGTCAAAGACAGATTAAACGATCTTAAGGTCGAATATGTTGACAATTCTTATGACCTGTACGGAAAACTGATACGCGGAGAAATAGACTACGTTCTCACCGGCATCTACTTCGGAACGATAGAAACCGCCAAACTCGGCCTTCGCCATCAGGTGGCCTTTTCCCGACAGGGTATATGGAATATGCCCGTGTTCATCGGCATATCCAAAGCCTCTTTTCACCGGGAATATCTGTCCCACACCTTAAGCGTTATGCTCGGAAAACCGGAAACCAGGGAAAAAATCAAAAACGATATGATGGAAATCGTCAACGGCATCATCAGTCAATATGCCGGTACGGTTCCGCCGACATACATAAAAAAAGAAACTCCTCCGCCGCCGGCTCAGACGCCCCCGGCAAAAAACGGAAAATCCGCAACAACAAAAGCAAACTCTTGACCTGTGGCAAACAAATTGTTAAATTATACCCGGTTAACAAAAACAAACAGAGGTTATAATAAATGGTTCTTCTGATACATCATCCGGTATCCGCCGCATCGCGCAAAATCCGCCTGTTGATGGCAGAAAAACATATGCTTTTTGTCTTAAGAGAAGAAGATCCCTGGAATCTGTCTCCGGAGATATACAAAATAAACGTCGCCGGCGAACTTCCCGTTTTTATCTTTGACGGCAACGTTTTAACCGGCAATTATGCCATTACCGAGTTTTTGGAAGAAATCAAAACCGATGAAATCAAACTGATTAACGGCGATGCCAAACAAAGGGCGGAAATCCGCCGCCTGACCGAATGGTTTGACCTCAAATTCGACAAAGAAGTCAGCCGCCCGTTAATTAAGGAAAAAATATACACAAGATTCAATCAGGGACAGGCTCCCGACTCAAAAATACTGAAAACGGCACTGAACAACCTTAATTTTCATATGGAATATATTGACTGGTTGTGTGAGTCCCGCAATTACCTGGCCGGAAACAGCTTTTCTTTGGCAGACATTGCGGCTGCCGCTCAGCTCTCGGTCATTGATTATCTCGGAGACGTCCCGTGGGAGGGATACAAAAACGCCAAACTTTGGTATTCAAAGATCAAATCCCGTCCGAGTTTCAAAGACATTTTAAAAGACAACATCAAGGGAATCCTCCCTTCTAAACACTATGCCAATTTGGATTTTTAACATGAAAAAATTTTTACTCTCATTTTCCGCCTTCTTTTTGCTCACCGCCTGTGCTTCCGGCGACGGAGCCGTAGTCTACCATTGGGAACGCTACAACACCGGGATTGAAAAATTTGCCCGCGACCATAACGCCTGTATGTTTGAGGCGGAATCTTTCAGCATGATGCCCCGGATCCGCACCCTTTGGCACACAATATTTTACACGGAAGAAGAAAAAATGGCCATTCGGGCAGATTGGAATGCGGAAAAAGGCATCTGGGCATCTTATGTTCCTTATCCCGGCGCCCAGCCGCTGATTCTCAACTATCTCCGCGACGATACGAATATTGACCCGGGCGAATACAGGGAATGCATGGAAAACCGCGGTTACACCAAGCGTCATTATGAAATTCCGACCATCACCAACATCCGTCTGCACGGCAAACCCGCACATTAACGGCTCAGTAACCGCCGCCGACGGCTTTATAAAAACTGATGATATTAAGATAGATGCTGCCGCTTGAATCTGTCAGGTTATTTTGCGCCTCAAGCAGATTTTGCTCGCTTGCCAGCAAATCACTGAATTCTATCAGCCCTTCTTTATATTTATCACGCATGGACGTCAAAACCTGCCGCATATTGCGGACAGAACGCTCCAGCGCATTGTGGCGTTCATATTCTTTGCGTACCGAAACGGCTGCGTTTTTCACTTCTTCCACGGCAGAAAGCAGCGTGTTTTCATACAAATAAACATATTCTTCTTTTATCTCGCGATTAAGTTTAACCTGATTTATCAACTGACCGAAGTTAAACAGCGGCAATGTAACCGAGGGGGAAAAGCCATATGCCGCGGCGGAAGACGAACCGAGAGAAGAAAAATGTTTTGCCTGCCAACCGAGCACCCCGCTGATGCTGACGTTAGGGAACAGTTCCGCCACCGCCTGCCCGATTGCGGCGTTTTTGGCTATCAGGTTATTTTCCGCCATCCGCACATCGGGACGATTGCGCACGACGGAAACCGGATAATTATACAGATTTTCCACCCGAAAAACGAACGGCCGGCGGACAATACTGTTTTTTGGGGTCTCAAGCCCGTTTAATGTTCCCAGCAACTGCCCGAGCAAAACAGCCAGCGCATTTTTATAACTTTCTTCCTGACGTTCCAGAGCCGGCAACTGCGCCTTGGTCGTCTGTACCGCATATTCCGCCTGGTTAAGGGCTGATTCGTCCGCCAGTCCGTTATCGTATTTTTCCTTGACCGTCCGGTAAATATCCTGTTGCAAACGCAGGTTTTCTTTGGTAATCCGCAACTGCTCCTGCACCGTTCGCAACCCGATGTAGTCATTGGCAACTTCCGCCGTCATCGTCAGTTGGACGTTAGCCAGGTTATCGGCCGCCGCCCGCATCAATGCTCTCGATTCCTCATTCAGACGCCTGCCGCCGCCCCAGATATCTATTTCCCAAGAGGCATCAAGCCCGGCCTTATAATAATCTTCCACCGTCCGCGGCAGATTTTTTCCGTTGGCGAGATAATCGTAATTATAACCGCCGTCCGCATTTAACTGCGGCAAAAATTCCGCCTCGTTGATCAGCAGCGTATAACGAGCCTGCTTCAGCTTTTGCAGGGCGATTTGCAAATTCGGACTGTCGGCCAGCGCCTGCCCGACCAGATCGTTCAGCGTATCATCTCCGAACTGCTCATACCAGCGGACGGAAACCGGCAGCTCCTGTCCGGGCTTCACTTCGAGAGCGGCAGCCAGCCGGCGATCATCAAAAAACTGCGGTCGTTCATAATCGGGGCCGACCGTACAAGATGCCGCCGCCAACAGCGAAAATAAAATTTGTTTTTTCCCGCTCATTTCTTTTCTCCCTTTGAGCCGCTTTTTTGCGGGTTGCCGTTTTCCTTTTTGCGGCCGGCATATTCTTTGATTTCCTCAAACAAGGCAAAATAGGCGGGGATAAAAATAATCCCGACCACGGTTGCCGCAATCATGCCGAAAAACACCGACGTCCCGATTGCAATCTGGCTGGCGGCGCCGGCGCCTTTGGCTACAATCATCGGAAACACGCCGAGAATAAAAGTCAGCGCCGTCATCAGCACCGCCCGGAAACGTTCCGACGCTCCTTTAATCGCGGCATCCAAAATGCTGTCGCCGCCCTCGCGGTAAGATTTGGTAAATTCGACGATCAAAATGGCGTTTTTGGCCGCCAGCCCGATCAGCATCACCAGCCCCAGCTGGGCATAAATGCTTAACGGATGGCCCATCAGATGCAAGCCCGCCAGCGCGCCGAGAATGGCAAAAATCGTCGAAAACATAACCGAAAACGCAAGCATCCAGCTTTCGTACAAAGCAACCAAAAACAGATAGCAGAAAATCATGGCCAGCATAATCAGGAAAATAACCAGCCCGCCGGCTTCCACTTCTTGCAGACTGAGCCCCGTCCAGGCAATTTTATAATCGGACGGATCAAGAATTTCCGCCGCTGTTTTTTCGACTGCGGCAATAGCCGTACCGGTACTGACGTTCTCGGCCGCCGCCGCGGTAACCGAAGCGTCTGTGTATTGATTGTAGCGGTTGATAATTTTGGGCAGCATCACGATTTTAATGTCGGCAAAGCTGCTTATTTTGATCATCTGCCCGGTTTGTGAACGCACATAGAGATTTTTAACATCGTCCGCTCTGCCGCGGTAGCTGTAATCCGCCTGGATAATCACCTTGTTCACCTGTCCGGTCAGAGTGATGTTGTTTACATAGCGCGACCCCAGATTGTTCTGCAGCACGGCAAACAAATCCGCAACCTGTATTTGGTAAGACTCAAGCTTGGTGCGGTCAATATCAAGATAAATATGCGGCGTATCCGCGGTAGAAACGCTGAAAGCATACGAAAGCGACGGGTCGGTGTTCAGCTTATACAGAAACTGCTGTAATTCTGCAAACAACGCGTTGGAATCAAGATTTTGATCAATCGCCAGAAATTCCAGCGACAGACCGCTGCTGTTGCCGATGCCGGGAATGGCCGGCGGTGCGAAATAATTGATGCTGACATTTTTCATATCCGCGGTTGCTTCCGTCAGCCTGGCCGTAATGGCATCAATCGACAGATCGGGCGTTGTCCGTTCGCTCCAGGGTTTAAGCCCGATCACCCCCATCGCCACATTTTCCCCGGCGCCGCCGAGAAGACTGTACCCGGCCACGCTGATAAAATAACCGACACCGTCGATTTTCATCGCCCTGTCGGCAATTTCCGTCAGCACATCCCCGGTCTGGTTAATGCTGGAAGTGTTGGAAAGCTGCAAATTGGCAAAAATAATCCCCTGGTCTTCTTCCGGCAGAAACGACGTCGGGGTCAATTTAAATCCGCCAACCAAAAGCAAAATAACGACAACCGTAACCGCAACCGTTACCGGCAATTTGCCCGAAAAGAACTTAACCGCCGTCAGATATTTTTCTTTCAGACCGTCAATAAAATCGTCAAACCACTTAAAAAATCCGCGCGGCGCCTGCTCTTTGTCCCCTTTCAGAAAAATAGCGCACAAAGACGGGCTCAAAGTGAGTGCATTAAATGCCGAAAACAAAATAGCGGTGGCTATCGTTACCGCAAACTGCTGATAAATTTTCCCGGTAATACCGGCCATCAACCCGACCGGCACAAAAATAGACAGCAAAACAAAGGTGGTTGCCACAATCGCACTCCCGATCTGCTGCATTGCCTTAACCGCGGCGGTACGGGAATCCATATTTTCGTAAACCATCAGGTATTGCACGCGTTCCACCACGATGATTGCGTCGTCAACCACCAATCCGATTGCCAGAATCATCGCAAACAAAGTCAGAATATTGATGTCAAACCCCAAAAGATAAATAACCGCAAATGTCGCAATCAACGATACCGGAATGGTAATCAGCGGAATAAGCGTTGTTTTGGCCTTTTGCAAAAAAATGTAGGTAACCAACACCACCAGTGAAAAAGTAATCACCAGCGTTTCAATAATGCCGGCAATCGACGAGCGGACATAAAGCGTGGAATCATATGCAATCTTAAGCTCCATATCTTCGTCAAAAGAGGTCTGCAGGTCGGCAATCGTCTTGGCCACGTTGTCCATAATATCAAGCGAATTTGACCCCGGCGTCTGGCTCAAAGACATAATCACCGCCGGCGCATTGTCAAACTTGGCGTTCATGGTATAAGTATCGGCGCCGAGTTCCACCCGCGCCACGTCTTTCAAACGCACGATACCGCCGTTTTCGGAAGTTGCCACCACAATATTGTTAAAATCGTCCACCGTATTGAGCAGCCCTTTGGCGGTCAGCGACAAAACCTGATTGGTTCCCTGCGGGCTGGGCGCGGTGCCTATGCCGCCGATAGAGGCCTGCACGTTCTGGCTCTCGATAATTTCCACGATATCGGAACTGTCAAGCCCGAGTGACGATATCTTTTCCGGTTTGAGCCAGATGCGCATACTGTACTGGGGACCGAATATCTGCACGTCGCCGATGCCGTCAACACGCGACAGCGGATTTTTTAAGTTGGCATAAGCATAATTGCTCAAATACAAATCGTCATAAGTATTCTGCGGCGAACGGAGAACCAGAAGCGCCAACATATTGGACATCTGGCTGACCACTTCCAGCCCCTGCTGCTGAACGATTTCCGGCAGTTGCGACATCACCTGGTTCAAACGGTTTTGAACTTTTACCTGCGCAATATCGGGATCCGTTCCGATATTAAAAGTAATCGTCAGCTTATAAGTGCCGTCGTCATTTGCGCTCGACGTCATATAGAGCATATTTTCCACGCCGTTAATCTGATTTTCTATCGGCACCGCCACCGTATCCACCACCACCTGCGCGCTGGCTCCCGGATAAGTGGTATTGACCACGATCTGCGGCGGCGTAATTTCCGGATACTGGGAAACCGGCAACACGGCAATCGCCAGCAGCCCGAGCAAGATCATAATAATCGAAATAACCCCGGCAAAACGCGGACGGTCTATGAAATATTCCGAAAACATCAGTTTTTCTCCCCGGCCGCGGCCGAACCTTCCATCACGATTTTAAATTTCTTTCCCTCGTCCTGCGCCCCGAGCTTGTCAACCACAATCACTTCTCCCGGTTTCAGGCTGTCTTCCAAAATATAATTGTTGTTGCCGTACTCGCTCAAAATATCCACCGCCGTTTTCCGTACCACGCCGCCGTCCGCGGTATAGATGTAGCTACCTTCCGGTTCAAGATAAACCAGGTCTTTGCCGACCACGATGCCCCGATATTTTTTCCCGACCAGAACATTTACATAAGCATTAGCCGCAAGCAGCTTGTCCGGATTGTCAAAATCGGCGTAAACCGCAATCGAATTTGCCGTCTTGTCGACCTGATTGTCGGTATAGCGAAAAGTCCCCGGCTGATCGTAAATTTTTCCGTTTGCAAGCCGCAGGCGGATAGTTTCATCTGCAAACATTTCCCCGCGGCCGGCTTCATCCAGATAATCTTTATCGGTAATCGAAAAGACCACCCGGGTCGGGTTATACTGAATCACCGTCAGCAGCACGCTTTCCGGCGAAACATAATCGCCGGCGGAAAGCGCCACATCGCCGACAACGCCGTCAATCGTTGCTTTTATCACCGTATAATCATAATTCACCTGTGCCGCCGCTTCCGAGGCCCGAGCCTGCTCAAGGGCTGCCTCGGCCGAAAGAAAAGACGCCTTGGCATTGTCAAGATCTGTCTGCGAAACGGCGCGCGGACCGGCTTTTTTCATCCGTTCATAATAAACGCTGCTGTTGTTAAACGTCGCCTCCGCTTGGGCAACGGCGGCTTTGGCCGCATCCAGCCGTGCCTTGTATTCGGCCTGATCCAAAATAACCAGGACATCGCCTTTTTTAACCTCCGCACCGCCGCTTACTTTCACTTTGCTGACAAAACCGTTGATATACGGACGAACTTCCACTTCGTTGATAGGGGTTACATAACCGATATAATTTTTATCGACCAGCGTTTCCTTTTCAACCGGCATTGCCGCGGAAACCGAACGCTCCGCCGCAGACTTGCCGTTTTCCGGCATTTTTTTATAATGCTCCCGTCCCCAGTAAACCGCAGCTGCCAGAATAACCAGACCCGCGATAATAAACAGGTTTCTGTCTTTTTTCTTGCCGTCCTCGCTCATCAGCCGATTTCCTTTTTTGCAAATTAACCCGTAAACCCAAAAATTTAAATAATGGAAACCAAAGCCAATTCAAGATACCCCGGTTGAATTTTCTTGCCGCGTATTAATCAAATTTTTATACATTGCGCCTATTTTATAAAGAAAACTTTGTTTTTGGGAAAAGAGTCATGTTTGCCTTCCTGTTTTCATTTGATCAGATCCAGCTTATCCGCATGCTGGCCTCTTTCTTAACCGCTTTTGTCATCGTTCTCGCCTGCGGAAACAGGTTTATCGCCTTTCTGCACGCCCGTCAGGGATTGGGACAACCCATCCGCGAAAACGGTCCGCAAAGCCATCTGCTGACCAAAAAGGGAACACCGACCATGGGCGGCCTGTTGATTTTGGGAGCCGTTATTGTTTCATCACTCCTGTGGTGCAGCTTAAACAACATTTTTGTTTGGCTCTGCCTGGCCGTTATTGTCATTTACGGCGCCGCCGGTTTTGCCGACGACTATGTTAAGGTCAAAAAACAAACCCCTGACGCCATGACCGCCAAAATGAAACTGTTTTTGCAGTTTGCGACGGCGCTGATCGTTGTCTGGCTGATAACCGTCAACACACCGGAAAATATGCGTTTCAATCTCAATTTCCCTTATCTGAACTATGCTTTCGGCCTCTGGTGGTTTTATCTTCCTTTCGCCATGATCGTCATTGCCGGCGCCTCTAACGCCGTCAACTTGAGCGACGGTCTGGACGGTCTGGCGGCCGGGCTCTGCCTGAGTGCTTATGCTGCATTTGCCGTCATCGCGTTTGCCGTCAGTTTTCCTGAAATATCCGCCTTCTCCGCCCCTGCAATTCCCGGCAGCGGGGAAGTTGCCGTTGTCTGCACGGCGGCAGTCGGCGCCTGCCTGGGCTTTTTGTGGTTCAACAGTTCACCCGCCAAAGTCTTTATGGGCGATACCGGCTCGCTGGCACTGGGGGCCCTGCTCGGCACGGTTGCGGTCATCACCAAACACGAAATTCTGCTGGCCGTCATCGGTTTTGTCTTTGTCATTGAGGCGCTCTCGGTCATGATCCAGGTTTTCTGGTACAAACGCACCAAAACGCGGGTCTTTCTGATGGCGCCGATCCATCATCATTTTGAACAGCTCGGCTGGAAAGAAACAACGGTTGTCGCCCGCTTCAGGATTATTGCCTTGGTTGCGGCTCTGCTCGGACTTTCCTCGCTGCTGTTTTAGGAGGAAAGACCGGTGCTGATCTTTTCGCATAATAACCGGAACTTTCTGGCCAACTGGTGGTGGACCGTAGACAAAGTGTTGCTGGCCTGTATCAGCATCTTGATTATTCTCGGTATACTGCTGACCTTTTCCGCCAGCCCTGCGGTAGCTGAAAGGATAGGTTTCGGCAGTTATCACTTCATCAAACGCCATCTGTTTTTTGCCCCTCTGGCTTTTGCCGTGATGATCGCCCTCTCCGCCCAGCGACTGAAGTTTATCCGCCGATTGTCTCTGATCGGCTATCTGGTTGCCGTTGCCCTGGTTATTTGCACCTTTCTGTTCGGCGAGGCCAACAAAGGCGCCTCCCGCTGGCTGATGATATTCGGTTTTTCGTTGCAACCGTCGGAATTTGTCAAACCCTTTTTTATCGTAACGGCGGCTTGGCTTTTTGACGGCGAACGCCGCCATCCGGAATTTCCCGGCAATTTGCTGTCAACCGCCTTGTTTTTGTTTACCGCCCTCTTAATTGTCCGCCAGCCGGATATCGGTATGACCATGGTCATCTCTGCCGTCTGGTTGTTTCAGTTTTTCTTAAACGGAATGCCGCTCCTTTTGCTCGGAGTGGCCGGCGTCCTCGGACTTGGCGCGGCAGTGGCGGCGTATTTTGTTTTCCCTCATTTTCAAATTCGCATACATCAGTTTCTGGCCTCGGGCAGCGAACTGAGCTATCAGGTCAGAAAATCGCTTGAGGCTTTTCAGAGCGGCAGTTTATTCGGCCGCGGCCCCGGAGAAGGCATTGTCCGTTCAAGCATTCCCGATGCTCATACCGACTTCATCTATGCGGTTGCCGCCGAAGAATACGGCATTTTCCTTTGCCTGAGCATTGTTGCATTATATGCCGTTATTGTTATTCGCTCCATGATTATTTCCTGTAAAGACAACAACTTGTTCATTATTTTATCTGCCTCTGGACTGGCAGCTTCTTTCGGTTTACAATCAATTATCAACATGGCCTCAACCCTGCATCTGATGCCGACCAAAGGGATGACGCTGCCGTTTATTTCGTACGGCGGTTCTTCCATGATCGCCACCGCGGTCGGAATGGGGATGCTCTTAGCCATTACTCGTAAAAACGTTCATGCGGAGGACAAAGATGACATCTAGAAAGAGAAAAAACAAAAAACCTCTGATTATTCTCACGGCCGGCGGCACCGGGGGACATGTCTACCCGGCGGAAGCGCTGGCGGAAGAACTTGCCCGCCGCAAATATCGGCTGATGCTTGTAACCGACAAGCGCGGACAAAACAACTATCGCGGCAAACTCGGGGAAATTCCCAATTACGCCGTATATGCCGGCGCCGTAATGGGCAAATCAAAATGGTTTAAGATCAAAAGCCTGTTTAAAACCGCCGTCGGCGTTCTGCAATGTATGCGGTTGCTCTTAAAAGAACGCCCCGCCTGTGTCGTCGGTTTTGGGGGATACGCCTCGTTTCCCTGTTCCATGGCCGCAATTCTGCTCGGCACTGACCTCGTGGTTCACGAACAAAATTCGGTCATGAGCCGAACCAACCGTTTTCTCGGCCGCTATGCCACCGTTGTCGCCTCCAGTTTCAAAAAAACAAAATACGCCCCTGCCGGCCACAAGACCGTTCAGACCGGTATGCCCGTCCGCAAGGCGATTGCCGAACTTTTTGACACCCCCCGCCCCAAAACGGGAAAAACACTGCCTTTCAATATTCTGGTATTGGGCGGTTCACAGGGAGCCAGGATTTTTTCCGACGTTGTCCCGGCCGCGGTCAAACTGCTTGACGCCAAGCAGCAAAAACGAATTAATATGACCCAGCAATGCCGTCCGGAAGATATCGAAAACACCAAAAAAGCATATGAAGGAAGTAAGTGTACGGTAGAAATTTCAAACTTTTTTGAAAATATGCCGGAGCTCTACGCCGCCTCGCATATCATCATTTCCCGGGCCGGCGCTTCTTCCGTCAGCGAAATCGCCGCTGCCGGCATTCCCTCCGTTCTGGTACCGCTGCCCACCGCCGCCGACGATCATCAGACCTCTAACGCGGCCGAAATCAAAAACGGAAAAGCCGGCATGGTCATCGCCCAGAAAGATTTTTCTCCGACTGTCCTTGCCACGGTTTTAAATGATTTTATGCAAAACCCTGATATGCTGAAAAACATGTCGGAAAATTCACGGAAATTCGCCATCACGGACGCCGCCGTCCGCCTGGCCGACCTCATTGAAAACAAAATCATTATTCCGGCAGCCAAACAACCGGCGGAGAAATAGCATGTTTCGTTTCCGTTTAAAAATCCGCCCCAAAGACCCGCTGATTAAAATTTTGCCCGAAGTCCGCGGCCGTTATCTGCAAAACATCAGCTTGGCCCGCCATACCTGGTTCGGCGTCGGCGGCAATGCGGAAATCATGTATATTCCCGAAGACACCGAAGATCTCGCTCACTTTTTGCGCAACAAACCCCGTAACGTACCGCTCTGCATAATCGGCGGCGGCTCCAACCTTTTGGTCAGAGACGGCGGCATTCCCGGAGTCGTCATCAAACTGGACAGCCCGCATTTCAAAAAAGTTTCCGTCGGCGAAGGCTTTATCACCTGCGGCGCCGGATTCCGCAACACGGATCTGAAAAAATATCTGCTCCGCAACAAATTGGGCGGGCTCGAGTTCTTATGTTCGATTCCCGGCGTTATCGGCGGATCGGTCAAAACCAACGCCGGCTGTTTCGGCCGGGAAGTCGGCGATGTCATGTTGCGTGCGGAAATCATAAACGGTGAAGGCAAAATCCAAACCGTAACCGCCAAAGACTTAGGTCTTTCTTACCGCAGCAGCCTGTTTCCGGAAGACTGGATTATTCTCTCCATTACGTTTAAGACCGAACCTGCAACCGAAGAAGAAATCAGCAGAAAGCTGGAAGAGCATCGGCAATACCGGCGGGAACGGCAGCCCTATAACCAGAAAACGGCCGGTTCGACGTTCAAAAACCCCGAAGGGCTGAAAGCCTGGGAGCTGATCAAAAAATCCGGCTGCGCGGAAATGTCCGTCGGCGGTGCCAAAGTTTCCGAAAAGCATTGCAATTTCTTAATCAACACCGGCAACGCCACCGCCAAAGATATTGAAACTTTGGGCGAAATGATCATTCAAAAAGTACGCCAGGAAACATTTATAACCCTTGAATGGGAAATTAAACGATTGGGAATTGAAAAATAGACATGAACGCGGCACCGACATCTGCGGCAGTTTCTCCTCCGGCAGTTTCCGCCGCCGACAAAAGAATCAGTTTGCCCCGGTTATGGCCTTACCGCCTGATCGGAAACATTCTGCTGCTTGTTTTGCTGTGCTGTATGTCAATCGGGCTTATTATTATCAGGGAAAATCTGGTCAGCCAGCAACTCAACTCCCTTTCCGATTATTTTTACTCCGTTACTTCCCGGCTGGGATTTACGGTAGACGATATTTTGGTTTACGGCCGCAACAAAACTTCGATGGAAGAAATCAACAACATCGTCAACACCCGCCGCGGCGACAATATCTTAAGTCTTAACATCCGACAGATGAAAACCGATTTGGAACAACTGCCATGGGTAAAATCGGCTTCTGTCAGCCGCTCTTATCTGCCCAATATTCTAAAAATTTCGCTCAAAGAAAGGGAGATCAGCTCGCTGTGGCAGTTTAACAACCGCTTCCTTCCGATAGACACCGAGGGCGCCGTCATCAACGCCGAGTTTGTCCCCTCCCATCCGATATTGCTGATAGTCGGCCGCGGCGCACCGGAACATTTAAACGAGCTTTTATCCGTCATCGGAAACGATTCGGAAATCGCACCCCGCATAAAAGCGGCCAACTTCATATCCGGCCGCCGCTGGGATTTGATTTTAGACGACATAGAACACGGCATCACCGTCAAAATGCCGGCGGAAGATATGGGGCTTGCCTGGGGAAAACTGTTAAAATTAAACAAAACAAAAGGACTTCTTAAACGTAAATTAACCATCATTGATTTAAGATTTGCCAATAAGGTTCTGGTCAAACCGCGCAGAATGTCGGACGAAGAACGGCTGGACACCGGCGCGGAAGAAGAAAACATATAAGAGCGAAAGGCTTACAGTCAATGACACATTCTTTTAACCGGTTGACGACAATCGCCGCTTTGGATATCGGATCATCCAAAGTATGTTGTGTTATTGCCCGCATCAGCCGGGACCAGAAAATCAGCATTGCCGGCTATGGTTACAACGCCTCCAAAGGCATCAAAAAAGGCATCATCACCGACATCAAACAGGCAACCTATTCCGTCTGCGAGGCCGTCGGCGCGGCCGAACAAATGGCAAACGAACAGGTCAACAGGATCATTGTCAACATCTCCGGCGACAAAGTCTCAAGCGCGATTAAGCGTTCTTCCATCAACCTGAACAAATCCAAACCCGTTTCGGAAGCGGATATTAAAAAGGTGATTGAAAAAGGCATCAACAAAATCAATGTCGAAAACAACGAGCTGATCCATTGTCTGCCCACGGGATACCGGCTTGATTTCGGTGAAGAAACCGCTGACCCGCGCAATTTATACGGCGAAACTCTGTCGGTTGACGTCCTGCTCGGGCTCATTCCCGAATTTATGTACCGCAATGTTAAGATGGTTATCGACAATTCTCACCTTGAAATTGCCGAAAAAGTCCTGTCGTCATACGCCTCCGGCCTTGCCTGCCTGGTTGACGACGAAAAGGAACTGGGCGCGACCGTCATTGACATCGGCGGCGGCACCACCA
>CALXPZ010000025.1 GCA_944390375.1 uncultured Alphaproteobacteria bacterium
CAGGCGGCTGGGAGTGGCGGTTTCTGATCTGTCGTTGACAATCGCCTCATCCTATACGATTGTTCATAGAAAGGATTGGAAAACGGATCTGGCAGCAATCCGCCGGATCATTGATGAAAAGGAAATCGGCGGCATGGTGTTCGGGCTGCCGCTGCAAATGAACGGCGAAGAAGGGACGATTGCGGTTGAAGTCCGCGCTTTTGCCGACAGGCTGGAAAAAGAATTCGGGCTGCCGACGGCTTTTTGGGATGAAAGGTTGTCATCTTCGGCGGTTGAAAGTTTTTTGATAAAAGAAGCGGATGTGTCGCGCGCTAAACGTAAAAAGGTGCTTGATGCATCGGCAGCGGCGTATATTCTGCAAGGCTTTCTTGATGCATTGAAAAGGGCATAAAAATTTTGTTTTTGTCAATATTGTATAATGTTTGACAAAAATTGGTTTTCGGATATAATAATTGATGAGTAAAAAATTATTGTATCCGATTTTTTTGTTTTCAAATTCAGCGGATGTTTTTTGCTTTTTATATGAATAATAATTAAAAATTCAACAGATATGAAAGTAAAGATTTTCCGGCTGTTTACGGCAACGGCCATTTTTTCTGCTTTGCTGTCCTCCTGCGACCATGAATTTGATCATTTTCACGGTTTGCCGGATTACAGTTATTTTCGCACGGGGTATTATGAGTCTAGTTTGACGACGGATACTTCTGCTTTGGGGCAAACGGTTTTTGAATATTGTTCCTGGGCGGAAGCCGCAACCAGATACGACCGGGCGGAAGTGGTACTGGAGGCTTCCCTGTCAGATGTCAATGACGAAGTTTCGGTTAACAATTTTATTGTCGGTGACGGTACGCCGAGTTTTGAGTATTCGGCCAGCGGCAATCATCGTAAACGAGAAATTACGGTTATCGACTCGCTGATGATTTATCGGATCCGCTATAACAATTTTACGCTGGAGTACAAAATGCCCTTTCAAACCGCATTTTACAATGACGGGAAGACGAGCGGACAGATGGCGTATCTTTGTTTTGATCCGAAAATTACCGATAACGGTTACCAACTGAGCGACCTTAACAGTGAAATTGTCGGCGGTCAGGTATATATGCGCAAGCTGTTTCGCCATTCGATCAATGTTCGTTTCGGAGGGAAAAATTACCGGGCAACAGCGACGGTGGTGCTAAAACGCAGAGCCGGCAACGAAAACGGCGATTTTGTCGTTAAGACGACATTGCTTGATTCCGGTATCAGGGACTTTGAAAGCGACGGCAATTACGCGTCTTACGTTTCCTGGATAAAAGTTCGGCAGGATTTTTATGACGGCAAAACGGAAACGACAATGTTTGAAGTCTTGATGTACGGAAAAATGACCATGCAGCCGCTGGCAGAGATGAACATTACGGGAGCAAATCTGGAAAAAGAAAGCGCCGGGTTTGATCAGAATCGGGAGCATGTGCAGATTGTTGCCCGGAACGATTTTGTCGATGCGGCCTATTATGAGCGCTATTATGTCGTGCGTTACAATTACGGAACAACGACAACGCTTTTCCAGCATGTGGAGGCCGTTTATAACGACGGTTTCGAAGTGATTGAGTTTCCCTCCGTCCGTTATACGGATATTAAGGACAGCGGTGTTTTGAAGAAAGTTTCTTCAGGCAATGACGAACACGGGAGCTACGGTGAATATGAATTTACTCAGCAAATCAGCGCCCGTTTCGGGGAGGCCGAAAACAGTGAAAGCAACGCCATCCGCGTATTTTTAACCGAGTAGAAAATCAAAAAATGTCCGTTCCTTAAAGGGAACGGACATTTTTTTGCACAAGAACAAATCAAAAAAAAGACTCCCGGAAACTAGGGGAGTCTTTTTTGTTTTAACCTTGCGGTTTTCAGGGATTTAAGTCCTGTAATTCGGGCAGGACGAAAAGCCCGTTTTTACGGATCAGTACATCGTCAAACCAGATTTCTCCGCCGCCGTATTCCGGTGTTTGTATTTGCACCAGATCCCAGTGAATGCCGGAGCGGTTGCCATTACAGGCGCGGCCGCAGAAGTTGCCGAGCGCCAGATGAACGGAGCCGGCAATTTTCTCGTCAAACAACGCATCCCCGATGGCGCGGTTGATAAACGGGTTGAGGCCGAAGGCAAATTCGCCGGTGTAACGGGAGCCGGAATCGGTGTCGAGTATCTTTTGCAGATCGTCGACATGGTTGTCGGCGCCGGCTTCAACAACTTTGCCGTTACGAAAGGTCAGCCAAATGCCGCTGAACATTCGTCCGTTTTGCGGAGAAACGGTGTTGAATTTGATTTTGCCGTTTACCGAATCGATAACCGGGGCACTGTAAACTTCGCCGTCGGGAATGTTCCGCAAACCGTGACTGGCCGTAACCGGAATGTTTTTGATTGAAAAACTTAAATCGGTTTCGGGGCAACAATCCGGACTTTGTCGGTTTTTTCCATCAGTTTTACCAGCGGCCGCATGGCGGCGGACATTTGCCGGTAATCCGTCAGACAGGCCGAAAAGTAAAAATCTTCAAACTCTTCGGTCGGCATATTCGACTGAAAGGCCATGACCGGGGTCGGGTAACGCAAAAGGCACCATTTGGTTTTCGGAATGCGGATGTCAAAATGAACGGGCTTGGCGTATTGCCGGTGGAACATCATGTTTTGTTCTATGCCCGGCACGGCGGCGTCAATCGGATTGTCAACGCAGCGAACACCGATATAGGCGTCCATTTGTTCCATAATCCGGGCATGCAGTTTTGCGTGCTCGCGGATTTGCAGTTCAGAGGCGTTGCAAAGAAGTGCATTTTTAAGCAGCGTGTCGTTGTAATAGTAGAACGGAACGGCACCGAGCCTGGTTGTTTCTTCAATCAAAATGGTCAGAAAGTCGGTTGTCAGAATGCCGGAAGTTTCAATGTAAATCTTTTCGCCGGGTTGCAGACAAACGGAGTTTTGCAAAACATTTTGTGCCAGTTTTCTTAAACGATGGTCTTTTTCCATATACGAATAATTTTTAGGGGTAATAATAGCTTTTGTTGTTAATATAGATTTTTTTAGACAAAAATCAAGTTTTTTGTATTGACCGGGAACGGGTAAAGGCAACCGGAAAAGGACGGGATAAAA
The DNA here is from genome assembly GCA_944390375.1 of uncultured Alphaproteobacteria bacterium. Classification (GTDB taxonomy): domain Bacteria; phylum Pseudomonadota; class Alphaproteobacteria; order RF32; family CAG-239; genus JAFUYI01. Next base: position 3,116 of record CALXPZ010000025.1, read on the forward strand.
ACAAGACAGGGATGTTTGGCTGAACGCGGAAATAAAGAAAATCCGCCCGAAGGCGGATTTTCTCTTAAAAAGGTTTTGCTGTTTATTTTTTCAAAACGACAACACCCGGCAATTCTTTTCCTTCCATCCATTCAAGGAAAGCACCGCCGGCGGTTGAAATGTAGGTAAACTTACCGGCAACACCGGCGTTTTCCAAAGCGGAAACGGTATCGCCGCCGCCGGCTACGCTCATCAATTTACCAGCAGTGGTCAATTCGGCCGCATGGGCGGCAACTTTGTTGGTGGCGTTGTCAAACGGTTTCATTTCAAACACACCGAGAGGGCCGTTCCAAACGAGTGTTTTGCATTCGTCGAGTTTGGCGCTGATTGCGGCAATCGTTTTTTCGCCGACATCAAGCAGGCTCCAGCCTTCGGCCGGGATGTGTTCAAGGTCGACCGTTTTGTGTTCAGCATGGGGTTTGAACTCTTTGGCAACAACAACGTCGACCGGCAAAACGATTTCGCAGTTGTTGGCTTTGGCGGTAGCCATAATTTCCCGCGCGGTGTCGAGCATATCCATCTGTACCAGCGAGTTGGCCTCGTTGACGGTGTCAATGCCTTTGGCTTTCATAAATGTATGAGCCATACCGCCGGAAATGACCAGCTTGTCTACTTTTTTGACCAGGTTGTTCAAAAGGTCGAGCTTGGTCGAAACTTTGGAACCGCCGACGATTGCAATCAGAGGACGGACAGGGTTGGAAAGGGCATTTTCCAGGGCTTTGACTTCTTCTTCCATCAGACGACCCATGGCAGCCGGTTTTTCTTTAGCGGCAGCAACCATGGAGGCGTGGGCGCGGTGAGCGGTGGAGAAAGCGTCGGAAACATAAACGTCGGCCGGAGCAACCAACTGTTTGGCAAAGGCTTCGTCGCCTTTTTTCTCTTCGTTGTAGAAACGCAGGTTTTCCAAAAGCAGAACTTCGTCTTTGTCCATATTTTTGATGGCGGCGCTTACTTTTTCGCCGATGCAGTCGTCAACAAAAACAACTTTTTTGCCGAGGGCTTTTTCGAGATCGCCGACAATGTGCGAAAGCGAGTTTTTCATGTCGCCTTTGCCTTCCGGACGGCCGAAGTGGCTGATAACGACAACCTTGGCGCCTTTTTGCATCAGTTCTCTGATGGTCGGAACCGTGCGGTCAATGCGGGCGGTGTTGGTTACATGAAAGTTTTCGTCCATCGGAACGTTTAAGTCGGCGCGCAGCATAACGACTTTGCCGTTAAGATCGCCCAAATCGTCCATAGTTTTATATTCGGTCATTATTTTTTCCTTTGAATAAAATTGCAGATAAAAAAGAATCCCCGCGCCTTTTGCCCGCAGACGACATTCTGCCCGGGCGGGCACGGGGAATCGGAAAACAAATTAGCCGTTAACCTTGGCCATGTGGGCAACGAGGTCGAGGACTTTGTTGGAGTAGCCCCATTCGTTGTCGTACCAGCTGACGACTTTGACGAAAGTCGGGGTCAACTGAATGCCGGCTTTGGCGTCAAAAATAGAGGTGCGGGCGTCACCCAGGAAGTCGGACGAAACAACGGCGTCTTCGGTGTAGCCCAAAATGCCTTTCAGTTCGCCTTCGGAGGCATCTTTCATGGCTTTGCAGATTTCTTCGTAAGTGGCCGGCTTTTTCAGGTTGGCAGTGAGGTCAACAACCGAAACGTCCAAAGTCGGAACGCGGAAAGACATACCTGTCAGTTTGCCGTT
>CALXPZ010000026.1 GCA_944390375.1 uncultured Alphaproteobacteria bacterium
AGGGTAATGTTTTTTAATTGTGCCCGTTTGGTTTTTCGGTGGTTAAAAAAGAATTTTTTTATAAGAAGATTATTGATTGTGCATGTATCGGTCGCTAAAAAGCATAACCGGGCGGGCAAAAAATCAGAAAGTTTCATTTTTTTGTCAAAAAAACTTGGCTTTCGTCATAAAATGTTTTATACTTAGATGTCAGGAGGGGGGTATGAAACATACAAAATTAAAAAAGGCTTTGTTGGGGACGGCTTTCGGGGCCGGTTTGGCTGCCGGTGTTTCTTTTTATCCCCTGATGCGGAATATGGTTCGTTCGCATACCGCGGATTTTGACAAAATCCAGGTCGTTGTCGGCAAGGATACTTTGAGCAAGCAGGATTTTTATGACCGGCTGACATACCGGGACGGTGCCTGGCGTCTGCCGCGGGCGGACGGTACAATGGTCAATATTGACAGCCTGGCCGACTTCAGAACCGGAGATGCTAAACGGCATGAGTGGTTTTTGGAAAGGAAATTGATAAATACCGTGGATACGGTGTATGTCCGTTATGCCCAATTTGTTGAAAATCCCGGCGTTTCCGACATCGTGTTCGGAATGGGAGCCAATGACAGTCTGGGATATCTGCCGACTTTGGGAAGATATAACTATGACCGACTGAATCTGCGTTATTTTAAAGCCGATAACGATGAATTGCAAAAAATTGTTGATGTCTATAATGACGCCTATAACTGCACCCACCGGCACGAATATCAGCATTATCTGAACGCCGTATCCGGTATCGGACGGGCAGGGCAGAGCTACGAAAATAAGTTTGTGGAATGCTGCCTTGATGAAGTTTCCGCCAATATTGCCCAACTTTTGGAACAAAGAAAACATTATCTTGAAAACGGTAATGATTTGTCTTTTATCACCGGGCGTTTTTCTTTTTACAAAAAAGCCTTGGAACAGAAAAAAATAAAACCGACGGTTGACGGTTTGACGGAAGAGGAAATTCGTTTTATCGGCAACGGTGTCTTTGATACCTGGATGGAGAAAAAATTTAATATGTATGTCCGCGGAAATACCTCGCGTACAGTGCATATCTTAAGTAAAACAAATTATAACGGCGTTCAGCCGGATTCTCTCCGCCATCGCCGTTTGTTGGAAAAAATGTTTGTTATTAACGGAATCGATTTTTATCCCTCAATAGCCAGCCGGGAAGGAGAAGTACGGCAGCGCATTCCCGCCGAACGGTTGAAATATTTCCGCTTTTTGAAAAAAGAAAAATATCAGCAAATGGGCTATATTGAAAAACTGGAAAAAGAGCGGATCGAAAAAGGGGAGCGCAATTATAACATTTCGATGGCTAAAAACAAAATGTGGGCGGAGATGAAACGCTGGTTTGATAAAGGAAACAAAGAGCGTTGATCGATTTGCCGATTTTTCGAGATAAAAAAGCAAAAGAAAACAGGCTGCGGAAGCGGCCTGTTTTCTGTTATGAAGAAAATTCCGCCTTGCGCCGGTTAGTCCGGTTCTTTGATACGGACGATGTCGGCGCCGACGCCTCGAAGCTTTTCTTCCAGCTTTTCATAACCGCGGTCAAGGTGATATACCCGGTTGACAATAGTTTCTCCTTCCGCGATCAGCCCGGCCAAAACCAGCGCAAAAGATGCCCGCAGGTCGGTGGCCATAACCTGAGCGCCATATAGTTTTTTGACGCTGCGGACAATGGCGGAAGCGTGTCCGTGGACGTTGATGTTGGCGCCCATACGCATCAGCTCCGGCACATGCATAAAGCGGTTTTCAAAAATTGTTTCCGTGATCATGGAAGCCCCTTCCGCCGTCAGCATCAAAGTCAGGAACTGTGCCTGCAGGTCGGTCGGAAAACCGGGGTAATAATCGGTCATGATATCTTTACCCTCCAGCCGGCAGCCTTCGGCATCGACAACAATGCTGTTCGGGGTTTCGGTTATCCTGACGCCCATTTCGCGCAAGATACGGAGAGGGGTTTGCAAAGTGGAGGGCAGGGCGTTCAGCAATTCTATTTTTCCGCGGGTAATGGCGGCGGCAACGGCGTAGGACCCGGCCTCTATGCGGTCGGAAATAACCTTGTGAACGGTGCCGTGCAATTTTTCTACCCCTTCAATGGTCAAAACGGGAGAGCCGATGCCGGAAATTTTGGCGCCCATGGCATTGAGCATTTCCGCCAGATCTCCGATTTCCGGTTCCCGGGCCGCGTTTTCGATAACCGTGGTGCCGTGCGCGAGCGTGGCAGCCATCAAAATATTGCAGGTGGCACCGACGGAGGCGATGTTAAAAATCAGGTGGGCACCTTTCAGTCCCTCGGGAGCCCTGGCGATGACATATCCGTTTTTTATTTCAATATCCGCTCCCATTTGTTCAAGTGAGGAAAGGTGAATATCCATCGGACGGGCGCCGATGGCGCAACCGCCGGGCAGGGAGAGTTCAACATAGTGTTCGCGAGCCAAAAGCGGCCCCAAAACATAGTATGACGCGCGCATCTTGCGAACATAATCATAAGGAGCGATAAGGCTCGACAGTTCCGGCGTTTGGTAAGAATATATTTTACACGGGTTGCCGTCAATAACGTCGTCCCGGCTTTCTATTTTGGTGCCGAGCTGTTCAAGCAACAGGTTCATTGAGCGGATGTCGGACAAAGCTGGCATATTGGTCAGGGTAACCCGTTCCTGCGTGAGAAGGGAGGCGCAGATCAGGGGAAGCGCCGCATTTTTGGCGCCGCTGATATGGATTTGACCGGTCAGTTTTTTACCGCCGTTAATTTTCAGTTTGTCCATCGTCTTTTACCTTTTTTGATTTTCTTTTATCCAGTTCGGCCTGTTGTTTTTTTCTTTTTTCAAGATTTTTCCGCAAGGCTTCCGTTTCCCGTTCAAAACGGAGTTCCGAGCGTTTTGGGGAAGAGTTTGCCATTTTGTTTCCTCAGTATAATTTCCGTATACCTAAATATGAATTTTAGTATGCCCAATATATAACAGTTTTTGGAAAGTGACCGCAAGCATTATTATGCTTTTGTGTGTAAAAGCATAAAAGAGTCCGGTTGCTTATTGACTTTTGTCTAAAACGGGGGTATACATGCCTTTCTAAATTTCTATTATTAACTAATACCATTATGAATAAAGAAGACAGAAAAGCGTGGGTCTTGGATTACCTCCGCAAAGAAAGCGGTATGAAAGAAGTTACCGAAAGCGATTGTTTGAAAAACGATTTGGGGATAGACAGTTTGGATGCATGCGGACTGGCTGTCCATGCGGAAGATGCTTTAGGCATTTCCGTCAGTAATAAAAAGATCAAAAACTGGATAACGGTTGCCGATGTTTTGCGTGATTATCAGGCAGCGTAAAAGGTTTAGTAAAAAATATCGGGAGTATTGGTACTCCCGATATTTTTTTGTCTGAACGAGATTGTGAAGATTCTTTTTGCGGACATTTCGGAAATGAAAATTTTAAATAATTTTGATTAAAAAAGCTTTTATATTTTTCCGGGTTATTTTATCTATTGACAACCTACGGTATTTGTTTGTATTGTTAGATAAAGTAAATTATTAGTTGTGTTTGTCTTTAATTGTATGAGGCTTTTGATTATGAAAAAATATGTTTTGCTTTTGTGCCTGTTGGCATCAGCTTGCATTAACCTGAATCCGGTTACTTTTTCGCACCGGCAGAATGGGCGCGATATTTATATTGTGCGCTGCAACAGTCCTTATTTTGATATTTCTGACTGCTATCGCAATGCAAGCCAGGCTTGTAACGGAAATTTTGAGATTTTTAATACGTCGATAGAAAATGCCGGTGTTACTACCGATATGCAAGTTCAGTCCGGGTTGGCACCGCTGTTGTCCGGGACACAGAATTATGCCATTAATCGTTCTCTGATGTTTTATTGCAAGTAATAACATTATAATGTGATGCAAAACCCGCTGATCGGTTGAGCTATAGATTATGAAAAAATATGTTTTGCTTTTGTGCCTGTTGGCATCAGCTTGCATTAACCTGAATCCGGTTACTTTTTCGCACC
>CALXPZ010000027.1 GCA_944390375.1 uncultured Alphaproteobacteria bacterium
TTAATGCCGAATATATTATTTTTCATGGAGGTATTGACGGAACGGCGGAGGAAACCGCCGGTCAGCTGGCCGGTTTCAATGAACCGCGGGCGTTGGTTGAAAACAAGCCGTTTGTCGCTCTGCCTAACCGGATGGGCGGCCGTTTTTGCCGCGGTGCCACCTATGATGAGCTCAAGCTGATTATCGGTACAGCCGGTTGCGGTTTTTGTCTGGACGTCGGTCATGCCGTTTGTTCGGCGAATTCGCAAAATAAGGAGCCTTATTCTTTTCTGCACGAACTGGCGGGACTAAAACCGGCAATGTTTCATCTGTCAGACATAACGGATATGACATCGCCGTATGATGCCCATCCGCATTTGGGAACGGGACAGTTGGATATTGTCCGGCTGAAACGGGAATTATTCCCGGCCGCTGCGGTTATTTCCGTTGAAACGGATAAAAACAGCAAAGAAAATTTAACCGATTTTGAAAAGGATGTGATATGGTTGAAAAACTTGTAATTCGTCCGGTTGAGGCTCGTGATATAAAAAACATATTTGAGTTGTCCAACGATGATGAAGTTCGTGCCGTGTCCATCCATCAGGAAAAAATCAAATGGGATGAACATACCAAGTGGTTTGAAAAAGTACGGAATGATGCAAATGTTGCATTTTATGTGGCAGAAACGGCAGCAGGTGATTTCGTTGGTCAAATCCGTTTTGTCAACGAAAACGAAAACTGGATCGTCAGCATCAGCCTGGTAAAAAAATATCGTGGACGCTCTTTGGGCAAAATATTTTTGCGGCAGGCAATGATGCAATTTCCTTTGCGCCGGTTCACGGCATATGTCATGCCAGAAAATACCTCGTCGCAAAGAATGTTTCTTGTATTGGGGTATAAACAAACTGGGCAGAAAATAATTAACGGCAGAACATATTTTATTTTTGAGTATGATCCTGTTTTTATAATTGCAGAAATGTCCGCCAATCACTGCGGTGATAAAAATCTGGCGAAAAAGATTATAAAAACGGCCAAAGAAATCGGTGCTGATGCCGTCAAAATTCAGACCTATACGGCCGATACGATAACGCTAAACTGCCATAACCCGGAATTCAAGGTTTCGGGAACAAAATTATGGAATGACAAGTATCTGTATGATTTGTATCAGGAGGCCTGTACGCCGTGGGAATGGCAGGGTGAGCTAAAAGCTTATGCCGATACGGTGGGAATTCCTTTATTTTCAACACCGTTTGATTTTTCTGCTGTTGATTTTCTGGAAACATTAGATGTTCCCATGTATAAAATCGCCAGTTTTGAAGCTTTTGACTATCCTTTGATAAAATATGCGGCCGGGCGCGGTAAACCGATGATTATTTCAACCGGCATTTCTTCACTGGAAGAAATGCAGGAAGCTGTTGATTCCTGCAAAGCCGTCGGCAACAACGACATTACGCTGCTGAAATGCACCTCGGCTTATCCGGCCGAGCCCGGAGATATGAATCTGTTGACAATTCAGGATATGATTAAACGGTTCGGTCCGCAGGGGGTTAAAATCGGTTTGTCGGATCATTCCATGAGTATTGTTCCGCCCGTCGTGGCTGTTGCCCTTGGTGCCAAAGTCATTGAAAAGCATTTCACGCTGGACAGGGCTCTGGGCGGTGCCGACAGTGGTTTTTCCCTGAATCCGGAAGAGTTTGCGGCGATGGTGAAGGCCGTGCGCGAAACCGAGGCATCTTTAGGCAGCGTTGATTATACGGTTAATGAGCAAAACCGTAAATTTGCACGTTCGCTGTATGTGGTGAAAGATATCAAAAAAGGAGAGGTCTTCACATCGGAGAATATTCGTTCCGTGCGCCCATCCAACGGCTTGCATCCCCGTTATTACGAGCAGGTTATGGGACGGACGGCGGTCAGGGATCTGCCTTTCGGAACGCCGCTGAGCTTAAAAGACGTAAATTAAGGAAAAGGATTCTCTTATGCATAAGCTTGATGTCATAGTTATTACTTATAACAGGACGGATCTTTTGGAAAAGACATTTCATTCCGTTTGCAGTCAGACATATAACAATTGTGTCATTAAGTTATTTAATAATGGTGGCACGGCAATTAATGCAGATTTTATAAAACCGTTTCAAAAACAATATCCCGACAAAAAAATCGAATATCATTCGGTTCTGGTTAATTGCCAGGGAGAGCAGGGATATAAAAATATTTGCGCCTTAATGGAGGCCGAATACGTCGTTTTGTTTCACGATGATGATTTGGTTCATCCCTATTATCTGGAAAATGCAATGACAGCTCTGCAACAAAACCCGGATACGGTTTTATTGACATCTCTGGCTTTGTGTTCGTCACATCCGGATGAATTGCCGTATGACCGCCATATCCGGCAGGGAAGCCCTAAATATTGCGTGGGAAATGATAAAGTCCTTGCGGCAATGTATTTTATGGGGTGCAATTTATGCTTTCCGTCCACAATTTATAAAACGGATATATACAAAAACAACAGATTTGACTGGGATCCATATAAAAAATACGGAGACAGACCGGCAACATTATATTATGCATCTTTTGGCAAGATTCTGATATTGCTTGAAAATTATATGTACTATCGTATTCATGCCGGCCAAGACAGAGTTCGGCAGGATAACGCCGTCCATTGCCGGGAATTGTATAATTATTATTCACTTTACAAAAATATATTGTGTAGTTCCGGATTGTTATACAGAAAAATATGGAAGTATTATTCCAAAAATTTCGTTAAACTTTTTTCAAAGGCAAACGACCTCTGGAAGAAAGAATTTAGTCATTATTATAGAAAAAATCTTTTTTATCCAGACAGCTTTTTTAAAAAGCGTAAAAATTATTGGACAAGTCGTTTTGAAAAATTATTTTTGCCGGATATGACAATAGCCGATATCTTTGCCCTCAACAATGAGGATTATGTTATGCCTGAGAGGAGCAGAACCGGGTTCGTTATGAATAAAGAAAAAAGATACCGGTTGCAAAAACTCTTTTCAATAGAAAAAACTTTTGATGCCAAAGGCCGGAAACGGAAAATTTTATACTTGCTGGGATTGAAAATCTGTTTGAAAAAATATAACAATCTGCTTAAGGATGTTCAGGGTAAAGACAATGCCGTAAGCATAGAGAATTCAATTATCTGCAATTGGCTGAAGATTACCATCCGGGGAAATAACAATACGATAAAACTGAAAGACGTTTATTTCCAGGGAAGCGGTGAAATTGTTGTTTTTGGTCATCATCATACCGTAGAAATAACCAATGAATGGATAGGGAAAAATTTATCCGTTTTCATAAATCCATCTCTTGCCGGCTCCTCCGGCTCTTTACTGCCGCCCTGTGAAATAAGGATTGAAGGCGGAACCGTAGAAGACCTGAGTATTGTTAATCCACATGGCGGAACCGGAGTGACTATTGCTCAAGGTCATATGATTTCCACGGGTGTTTCAATTCAAAATACGGATTCTCATCCGATTTACGATTGCAGTAGCAGAACCATAATCAATAAACCTTCGGCAAAAGTCGAAATTGCCGAAAATTGCTGGCTTGGGATGAATGTAACGATTTTAAAAGAAGTTTCATTGGCCCGGGGAACCATTGTCGGGTATGGTGCGGTTGTTACCAAACCCTGTTTGGAACAAAATTGTGTTATTGCCGGTGTTCCTGCCAAAATAGTCAAGCATAACGTATTCTGGAAACAAAGTGATGAAGATTTTTTCTAAAGTTATTTTTTTAGGAATTTTGAGCCTGATAGTGTTTTTTTCTTTTGAATATAAGACAAAAATTGAATTTATACCATCAGAATGTTCAGGAAAGGCAACAGTTAATATTGACGGTGATACCAAAGAGATAGATCTTTCTCAAAACCAAAAATGGAAAATAAAAAGAAGAGATAATATAGTCAATAATATTTCTTTTCACGATTTTCCGTTCCTTCCTCAACATGTCGGATGAAAATAAAATTATATGGAAAAAAGCAGGTTGAATTAAAAGGTTTCAAATTTAAAGATATAAATTTTTCATCGGAATTATATTTTAATTTTAAAAGGTTTGTTATCTTCTTGGCAACATTGTCTTTTTTTGTCTTTTATTTAAAAAATCCGCTTAAATCATCTCATCCTCATGCTGCTCAGAGGACACAAAAAAGATTTTACAATCTGGACTTTTTACGAATAATTTTTATGGGGCAGATTGTATATACTCATTTAAGTCTGCCGCTAAAGTTTGACTTCTCCATAGTCGGATACACGGAATACTTTTTTATTTTATCAGGCTTCTTTATATTTTTGACATTTAAACCGGAAAAATCCGTTTTTGGTTTTATCTGCGAAAAAATTACCCGTTGGTGGCCTTTGATGATATGGGGAATTTTGATTCGTTTGTGTGTTACAAATGACTTAAATGTGGAAATCTTTATTTCAGAGTTGCTTTTCCTGCCGTTGACAGGTGTTGCAGCGGTTGGTATTAATCAACCTGATTGGTTTTTGGCTGCATTGTTTTGGAGCTCTCTTTTTTATCTTTTGCTTCTTAAAGCGCTTGATAAAAATAAATTTGCCCTGGCTTTGTTCTTTATTACGACATCTAGTGCTCTAGTATTTGCACAAGGTTTTTACGGTATCTATAATATGCAGGTTATTCGCGGAATCTTGGGAGTCGGTTTAGGATGTTGTGTCGCTGGATTGTATCTATGTATTAAGGACTGGCTGCTGCAAAATAAAGCAAAAATAAATCCGGTATTACCGACATTGTTAGAATGCTTCATGATAGCAAATATCTTTTTTTGTAAGAACTGGTTGCTCGCAATTTTTTCCAATGCATTTCTGATCTTTTTGTTCTCATTACAAAAAGGCTATGTTTCTAACTTTTTCAATACTAAATTTTTTGCATATCCGGGAAAATATGTTCTGGCTGTTTTTTTAACACATGGTTTCATTGTTAATGAACTTTTACCGATATTTCTGAAGATATATCCGCAAATAGCGGTATATAAAATAACGGTAATGCTGGTTACATATCTGGCCGTTGTGTTGTTTGGTATATTCAGTTATAATATTTTAGGTAGGAAACCTGATGCTCTGAAACGCCTTATTTTTAAAGGTTGTGCGACGGAAAGTTAAAAACAAGCTGGTGGCCGCAACAAAAAGCAACAGAGGTTGCTTTTTGTCAGGAGACGCAATGAGACTTGTTGAGCCGGCGAGAGAAATCGAAGCCGTGGCGAAACATAGTCGGAATTGAACGAACCCGTCCGGGTTCGAATCCCGTTAAAAGGACAAAGAAAAAGCCTTGCAAAAACAAGGCTTTAGAATGGTGAGCGCGTCGGGATTCGAACCCGAGACCCTTTGATTAAAAGTCAAATGCTCTACCAGCTGAGCTACGCACCCGCTCTTAACAAATCGACCCATATATAGAAGATAAAAAATTTTTAGTCAACTAAAAAAAACAAAAAAGTTAAAAAAATTGAAAATGTAATGTATTTGTTAATAATTATGTGTTAATATACCTCTAAAATTGCAAACAGGAATCTATGAGGCAAAAATGGAAAATAATCAAATTCCCGCAGAAAACAACGAAGGAACGTATGAAATCTTGCAGAATGCCGCCGGCGAAATTCTGATTATGATCA
>CALXPZ010000028.1 GCA_944390375.1 uncultured Alphaproteobacteria bacterium
TTTATTCGTAACTATAAAAGGAGTATATGGCAAACAAAAAAGTGAAACCAGACAGTTCCTGAAGGAACAGTTTGATAAATAAGAGAAAGCAAAACATCAACAGGCAGACAATATGTATGCGCCGGAAACGGCCGCGGAGGAAGCAGACGAGTATCTGCTTGCCCCGGCCGCTTACGGGGAAGAGGTCGGGAGAATTTTTAAAACCCTGCCTTTTGCCATGCGGCGCTATCTGCACGAGCGCGAGCATGAAATTGCAAACGCTTTTTCCAAATTTAACGATGAGCTGAAATTAAAGCATTTCCTGGACGAGGCTTTTTTGAGCAAAGGTTGCCGCCACGGTTTTAAGACGGCAAAAGACTGGATCGAAAAGCTTATTTTTGCCGAGGAAATGATAGAGGCTTTTCCGCGGGATACCCTGCGCTTTCTGGCTAAGGCGTACGGGGTTGAGCAGGATTTGTCCGGAATGAAGGACAAATCCGCCGATGTCTGCGAATTAAAAATTGATCTTCTGACCCAGGCTTTACACCGGTTGCAGGAACGTTTTGACGAAAGAGAACGTTCTTATGCCGAGGCGGCAGCGGCTGCGGAAGCCGTCCGCAAGGCCAAAGCCGCCGGTTTTTCCCCGCGGGGAAAAGCAGCCAAAGCGGAAGATGAACAGGAGCTGACCACCCGTCAGTTGTTGGAACGCAAATTCGCGGAACTGGAAGATTAGCCGGCAATTATTAAAGAAATATATTATTATTCCACATATATAAGTTGAATTTAATTGTAAAGGAAAAATAAAATGGCAAATGAAAATTATACTGAAATATTTACATCGACATTGGAAAACCGCAGCGGCCGGCTGGCTGATGCGGTTTCCAAGCATAATGCCCTTTTGAGCCGTTTGCGCGAGAAGGGGCATAACCGTCCGATTTACGGCGGTTCCAAAATTTTGGAAGAGCTGGAATACGGCGAAGGCGACATGAGCTGGTATTCCGGTTACGATTCCATTGAATATACCCCGAAACAGCTGTTTACGGCGGCCGAATACAGTCTGAAACTGTGCGCGGTTCCGGTGGCCATTTCGGGTGAGGATATGCTCAAAAACTCGGGTAAATACCAGATGATGGATTTGTTTGAAAAACGAATTGAAAATGCAGAAAAAACAATGCGCAACAAAATGTCGGAAGCTGTTTACGGCGACGGTACCGGTTCGAGCGGCAAAGCTATCGGCGGTTTGGCGCTGCTGGTGGCAGATGCTCCGGCAACCGGCACCGTCGGCGGTATTAACCGCGCGACTGCCGGCAACGAATTCTGGCGCAATCAGTCGGTTACGACAACTGCGGCGTTTACGCCGGAAACCCTGCGCCCGGCGATGGATAAAATGTATCTTTCGCTGTGTCGCGGTTCCGACAAGCCGGATCTGATTATTACCGGAAATTCGTTGTATTCGACTTTTGAGCAGTCGCTGACGGCTTTGCAGCGTTATACCGAGCCGAAACTGGCGGAGGCCGGATTTACCGCCCTGCGCTATAAAGGCGCCGACGTCGTGTTTGACGGCGGCCAGGGCGGCAACTGTCCGGACGGCAAAATGTACTTCCTCAACACCAATTATCTTTATTTGCGCAGTCATAAGGACCGCGATATGAAGGTGATCGGTGGTGAGCGGATGGCGGTTAATCAGGACGCCATTTACAAAATTGTCGGCTGGGCCGGTAATATGACCATGTCCAACGCCGCCTTACAGGGTGTGCTGATTGATAAGTCTGCCGAATCGGAAGAAGATGATCTCGGCGGAGAATAAAAAGTATGACTTTTGCGGAAGGTCCGGGTAAAACCGGGCTTTCCGTTTTTTTATCAAAGGAGAAAAAAATGGATTTTGCGATGTTTGAAAAAATAGCGCGCAACAGCTGTAATGAGGACGGCGTGTCCGCGCGTTTTTATGATCGGGCGGTCAAAACCGGCGAAGTCGGGAAAAACGGTCTGCCCCGGTTTAAGACGGTTTGTTTTTGCGAGATCAGAATAAAAGACAATACTTCAGAGGTTTACGATCAACCGGCGACGGAGGAAAAAATCCGTCGTTTCCCGGCCGAGTATGCACGTTACAAATTGGGGAAAAAACAAGTAACGAACGGTACGCCGCTAGAACAGTTTGCCTTTTTGAACCGGGCTGAGGTGGAAACGCTGAAAGTTCACGGTGTTTTTACGGTGGAGGCGCTGGCGGAAATGGATAAGAAAAGAGCTTTGCAACTGGGACTCGGCGAAGAACAACAGCTGGCGGAAAAATTTTTGCAGCAGGCCCGAAACAACGGCGCCATTAAGCAATGGCAACAAAAAGAAGATGATTATCTGGCGCGGATCAAAGATTTGGAAGAACAGCTTTCGGTGCTGAAAAAGGAAAAATCCGCCGGCGCCAGAAAAACGAAAAAAGAAAGGAGAAAAGAATGAAAAACATTTTGCAAATCTGTCAGGATGTGGCTGCGGTTGCCTGTGTTCAGGAACCGACAACGCTGTTTAACAATCCCGGCCAGAGCGAGAAAATTTTTTTGAGCGTGGCCAACGATGCCTTAAACGGACTTCTTCGCTACGGGGACTGGCAGGAACTGACCAAAGACGGTGTTTTGAGGACAGTGGCCGGCAGAAGCGACTATCCGATAGCATCGTTTTGCCCGGATTTTTACCGTCTGCTGAACAATACGGTATATATCCGCGACGGCGCCGAAAAACTTATCGGCGCGGTAACTCCGGAGCAATGGCAGCGGGAAAAATATTTCCATGATGTAAGCGGGGATATCAAATTTAAGATTCAAAACTCAATGTTTCGTTTTCTGACACCGCCGCCCGGCGATATCAAAATCGTGTTTCAGTACCGGTCGGCGGTTATTGCCTATGACGCCAAACTGCTGAGCGAAAAAACGGAGCTGACGGCCGATACGGATATTCCGGTTTTTGACGAATATCTGGTTAAGCTTGCGATCCGCTGGCGTCTGCAGGCCAGAAACGGGCAAAATTATGACGAAGAATATGCCGAATATGAAAAAGAATGTCGCAAATATTTTGCGTCGTCGCTTGCTGCCAAAGATATCAATCTGGCTGGCGGCTGTTTTGCGGACAGATGCGATACGGGGGTGATTATCCATGGCAAATCAGACAATTAACAGAAAAGGGCGCTCTTATAATTATACGCTTTCGGCGCCGACCGGCGGTTTGAATGTCCGCGACAGCCTGGATACGATGCAGGAAACGGATGCCATTGTTATGGATAACTATTATCCGGCGGAAACCAAAGTGTGTCTCCGCGGCGGATATCGGGCTTATAAGCTCAACGAGGGAGATGTCAAAATCGAAACCCTGATAGAGTTTCACCATGCCGAGGGCGACCGTTTGTTTGCCTGCGGCAACGGCAAAATGTGGGATATCTCTTCCACCGCCGAAGAAAAGGAAGTCGGCAGCGGTTATGCCAGCAATGCCTGGCAGTATGCGCAGTTCAAAGAAAGGCTGATTGCCTGCAACGGTTATGACGCCCCTGTCAGCTGGCAAAAAAACGACGACGGGGAATGGGAGTGGGTTGAGGCCGCTTTTACGGCGGACGGCGTCAATGTCGAAAAACTCATCAATGTTGCCGTTTCCAAGCAGCGGCTGTTTTTTGTCGAGCATAATTCGCTGAAATTCTGGTATTCCGAGGAAGCGGGCGAGGTACAGGGCAAACTGCTGGAGTTTGATCTGTCGACCCAGGTCAGCCGAGGCGGGCATCTGCAGGCCATAGCCTGTTGGACGCAGGACGGCGGGCAGGGAATCGACGATCTGACGCTGTTTATCACGTCAGAAGGGGAGGTGCTGGTTTATGCCGGCTCTGATCCGAGCAGCGCGGACGACTGGAGCTTAAAAGGAAAATACTATGTCAGCCGGCCGATCGGCTATCGCTGCGTGCTCCAGTATCAGGGCGATGTGGTTATGATTTCCGAAGAAGGGTATATCCCGCTTTCCCGCGTGATGCCGCTGGCGCAGGCGGGGGCGTCCTGCCAGGCGTACAGCGATAAGATACGCGGGTTGGTGCTGGAACGAGCCAAGGATAATAAAAACCTTGCCGGTTGGCAGGGAATTATTTATCCGCGCGGCGGGTACGCCCTGTTTAACGTGCCGGTGCGCGAGCAGTTTGAGCAGCATGTGGTTAATCTCGGTTCCGGCGCCTGGTGCCGTTTTACCAATATCCGCTCGCTTTGTTGGGGAATGTTAAACGGCCGGCTCTATTTCGGTTCAAACTCCGGTGTTTATCTGTTTGATGAGGGATATTCGGATAACGGGTTGCATATTATGGGCAATATCCATCAGGCGTTTTCGGGGTTCGGAAGCGGAAATTTGAAAAAAATCCAGATGATTAACCCGCGGACGGTCAGTTCCACCAAATTTGCCCTGAATATTTACATCAACGCCGATTTTGACGACAGCGAGCTCAGCTATTTGGAAAATGTCGGCAATACCGGGCTGACCAAATGGGCGGCCGGCGACGTGCATACCAAATGGAGTTGTCTGCGCTCCCCCAAGGGCACCAAATGGTCTACGCTTAAAGGCGCCGTTTACAATCGCTGGATATGCAGCAGTGCAACGGCGTTTAAAGGGTCTGTCGTATTTAAGACCAAGACCAGAGGTAATCTGATTGAGTGGTACAATACGGGGATACGTTATGAGCAGGGCGGCGGAATCTTGTAAAATAATATTTGATGACGACGGCAGAATTGCGGATTTTATCTGCCGAAGGTTGGATATTTCCCTGCCGTCGTCAGGCGTTTTCGGAGGTTTGGGGTTTTTAATCGGCGGCCGCCTTACCGGCGGTATTTTATTTTCCGACATAAAACCCGGTGTTGACGCATGGCTCAGCATTTTTTCCGATAATAAGCGCTGGTGTAGCCGGCGCGTTTTATATGTGATTTTCGATATTGCTTTTAATCTTTTGAAATGCCGGCGGCTTAATGCCCTGATAGATACGGACAACCGGGCTTCGCTCCGGCTGGCCGAAGGGGTCGGTTTCCGGCGCGAGGGAGTGATGCGGCAGTATCGGGAAAACGGCCGGGACGTTTATGTCCTCGGCATGCTTAAAAATGAGTGTAACTATTTGAAAGAAAAGGAGAATAAAAATGTCTAACAGTTTTAGCGGCGGAAGCAGCAGCAGTAGCAGCAGTCAGAGTGCAACGGTCAGGCCGGAGGCACTGTTTGCGGCCAATAATTTTGCCAATTATCTTAAAGGGCTTGATACCTCGACGGTTGACAATACCTATACCAATATTGCCAACAACGCCTATGCGCTTTCTTCCCAGCTGCCGGATTATGTGTACAGCGTGGACGGTTCGGACGCCGCCCGCCAGCGGATGGAAAATGCCGTTTACAACCAGGCGGCGGAGAAACTGAACAAGCAGTTTGCCGAAGATACGTCAGCATTAAACACAAAATTGCAGAACCAGGGGCTTTCCGTCGGCAGCACGGCTTATCAGAACGCTTTGTCGTCGTTGCAGGATTCCCAGTACGAGGCTTTGAACAATGCGGCGTATAACAGCATTATTCAGGGGCAGAACTCGTTTACCAACAGTCTGAACAATCAGATTGCCGCCGGTAACTTTACCAACAGTGCCCGTCAGCAGTCGCTGAGTGAAATTCTCGACGTTTTGCAGAACAGCATCAGCGGCTATCAGGTGCAGAAAGATATTTATAACGCTATTGCCGGCGCTTCCAGCCAGGTTTCTTCCAACGATACCTATACGCAGAAAAACGACGGTTTAAATACGGACGATATTGCCGCACTGGTAACGGCAGCCGCCAAGCTGTATGCGGCAAGCGACCTGCGCCTGAAGGAAAATATTTGTCCGGTCGGACGGTTGGACAACGGGTTGACGGTTTACCGTTTTAATTATATCGGGTCGCCGCTGACGCAAATCGGTCTGATTGCGCAGGAAGTCCGCGATGTTAAGCCGAATGCCGTGATGACGGGAGAAGACGGCTATTTGCGGGTGAACTACCTTTTGGCCTGCGAAAAATAATCGATAATGTTTAACTGATTTCAGAACCCGGATTTTGTTCCGGGTTCTTATTTTTTAGGAGAAATAAAATGCCTTTTGATTCACAGGGAAATTTCAGCCGGCTCCACAACTGGGAACAGGACCGGATTGACGATATTGATATTGTTACCGACCATCATGACGAAGAAGACGATAATTTTGCCGACGGTTTTAACCAGTGTTTTTTGCGTGACGGCAGCGTACCGATGAAAGGAGATTTGAATGTCGGCGGATTTAAGGTAACACATCTTAAGCAGGCTTCAGACGATGCGGATGCGGTTAATTTGTCGCAGATGGAAACGGCCGTGGACGAGTTGAAGACGGAAATAACGAAAACCATCAACGATTCTCTGATGGTGGGAGATATTAAATGTTCCGCCTTGCAGAAAGATCATGGAAACTGGATGATTTGTAACGGGCGCGAGCTTTCCCGCGAGGAGTATGATGTTTTGTTTGAGGCCATCGGCGAAACTTTCGGCGACGGCAACGGCATTACCACTTTTAATATTCCCGATTGCCGCGGCGTGGTTGTCCGTGGTTATGACAACGGGCGCGGTTATGACAGCGGGCGGACTTTCGGCAGCTATCAGGCGGACCAGATGCAGAGCCACACCCACGGTTTGCCGGGGACAACTTCTACGAGTTCGGGCGGGTCGCGTTTGTTGGGCGTGTATTCCGCGTCGGATGCCGCAAGCAGTTCCGGTTATAAGACTTCCGAGGCGGCTTCGGGACGGACCGGCAGCGAAACCAGAGTTAAGAACATTGCTCTGAATTATTTTATTAAAGTTAAGGAGGACTAAACGATGACGGGATATGTAACCAGAAACGGGATCGTCGTCCGTCAGGGCGACAGTTTCGATATTGTTCTGCAATTCAGAAATGCGCAGGGGAAACCTGTCAATATTGAGGATTGGAGCATAAAAATGTCGGTTTGCGAGCAAAGTCAGGGAAAAGAAAAATTCAGCAAAACCGGAGAGGTCATCGATGCAGCCAGCGGTAAAGCAAGGATAGAATTGAAACCGACCGATACTTCACTGACAGCGGGGGATTATGTTACGGATATTCAGGTAACAACCGATCAAGGCGACGTGCATACGATTTTTCCCCAGGATATTAACCAGGTCGGTGTTTTTCGCATTACCGAACAAGTTACGAGGTGAAAAATGATAAAAGAAGATGCAGTTTTGGAAATCAACAGCAGACCCCGGGCCGAGTTTGATGTCTTTTTTCAGGATGAAGTTCAGTTTAATATAGATGTTTCTCTGTTTTATATCAAATCGGGGGAGGAAGAAATACAGCAATATGTCGATGAAATTGTCAAACCGGAATTTGTCAAATATATCGCTGATGAAAAAAGTACGATTACCGCTCTTGTCGATGACGGTCTTTCTTCTCTCGAAGAAAAAACAACAAATGCCCAAAACACGCTTGATGCCTATTGGCAGGAAGATATTAAGGGCGAGATGGATTCTTATCTCGGGAATACGATTAAACCGGGGATGGATGCCTATGCAAATGATACGGTCAAGCCGGCTTTGCAGGATTTTGCCGACGGGTTGACGGCTACTTTTGACGAAAATGCCGCTGCTAAAACGGCGGTGATCACGGAGGCGGTAACAACGGTCGGCAATTTGTCCGATAATGCAACGGCAAAGGCCGCGGCGGCAGCGTCTTCGGCACAAGAGGCGGCGGACAGTGCTTCAGAGGCATCCGGGTCGGCAGAAACGGCGGAGAGCTGGGCGGCGGGCAGTATTGACGAACGGCCGGAGGGGTCTGCCAAGTATTGGGCACAGACAATCAGTCCCGAAACCCGGGTTAAAATCGGGTCAATCATTGCTTACGGCGGAACATCGGCGCCGGACGGTTATCTGGTCTGCAACGGTTCGGCCGTCAGTCGGACGACATACAGTGAGTTGTTTGAGGTTATCGGTACCGGTTTCGGCAGCGGAGATTCTTCAACCACCTTTAATTTGCCCAACCTGACCAGTAAAACTTTGTGGGGCAGCACCAGCGGCATCGGCGGTTCTTTGTCTTCCGGGTTGCCGGATATTACCGGAACTCTGAAGATACAGTATGTCCATACCGTTTCGACGGCCACGGGGGCTTTCGGAAAAATTTCGGGCACCGGTATTGCTCCGTACGGAAATGCCGGCGCAGTCAGCAATAATGCGTTTGACTTTGATGCCACCCGCAGCAGTTCCGTTTACGGAAAAAGCTCCATTGTGCAGCCGCCGGCGCTTAAGGTGTTGTTTTGTATAAAATATTAGGAGGTAATATGAAAATATATCTGTTTGATGAAGATACCAAAGAGTATCAGGGGGAAGAAAACGCATATATCGATCCCCGGGAAAGCCAAAAACAGGGAACAGAGGTTTACCTGCTGCCGCCGAATGCCGTATTTTCGGCACCGCCGGCAGAACAAAACGGTTATGCCCGCATTTATGACGGCGGCTGGCAATATGTTGTCGACAACCGCGGAAAGACGGCGGTTAATGCCGAACGCGGTCTTTTTGAAGTTGATTATATCGGAGAAAAGGACGGCGATACGATTGTCAGCGACGAAATGCGGGCGGGGCTTGACAACGGCACATTGGTTATCGACGACGGCGCCGTTGTGGCCAAACCGGCAGAAATGAAAGCGGCGGAAAAAAGAACCGAGCGCGACGGGCTGTTGTCTTTAACCGACAAATATATGCTTGCCGATTTTCCGGTGTCGGAAGAGGAGCGGGAAGAATATTGTTCTTATCGGCAATATTTGCGCGATATTCCGGAAACGGAAGGTTTTCCGGATATAGCAATAAAATCTTTTGATGAATGGAAGGGAGCCTGAGAGCTCCCTTTTTTATCCGAATGAGGAGGAAATATGGACTGGGGACTGATTACCAGCGGCGCGGCCATGCTTGGCGTGCTCTATAATTTTATCCGTATCGGCGAATGGAAAGCCCGTCAGGAAACACGGCTGGACGGTCTGGAAAAACGGCAGGACGCTTACGACGGCCGGGTGGAGGGGCTGATTTTGCTGATCAACAAACAAAACGAACTGCTGACGGAGCTAAAGGTAAAACTTGACTTGATGCTGGCGGATAAAAACAGGAGGAGAAAAAAAGATGATTGACCGCGATACCGAGATTATGGCCAAAACCATTTACGGCGAGGCACGCGGAGAGGGAGCGGAAGGTATGGAGGCGGTGGCCTGCGTGATTATGAACAGATTTCGCGCCCGAAAGTGGTTTACCGGTTACCGGAAAGTTTGCGGGATAAAAATTCCCGATGTGGCCGCAACCTGTTTGAAACCAAAACAGTTTTCCTGCTGGAACAAAAACGATCCGAACTACAGGCTGCTGCAAAAAGTTGACGCCGCAACGCCGCTTTTTGCCGATTGCCTGCGACTGGCGGAAAAGGCTTTGTCCGGAAAGCTGGAAGACTTTACCAATAATGCGACTTTTTACCACACAAAAGCGGTGCGGCCGTCGTGGTCGGCGCATAAAAGCCCGTGTTATGAAACCGGAAATCATTTGTTTTATAATGATATAGAATGAGAAAGGAACAAGGAATATGAGTGATTACAAGAAAACGGAAACGCGTCAGATACTGGAAGAAATTTTTTCGGGGCAACGGCCGGTAAGGCGAGCGGACGGGAGCGAATATTATGTACGCTATAACGACAGTAAAGAAGAACTGGAAGAAGTATCGCCGCCGGAACTGCGCCCGTTGACGGAGAGCCAGAAGGCGGAAGCGGCAGGGCTTGCCGCCGGTCTTCGTCCGCAAAAGACGTTTGGGGAATATCTGGCGGGGAATATTGCTGATAGGAAGAGCCTATGACCGGTTGCAGAAAGATCCGTTTCAGGGTTCAGGGCGGGATGTTATTACCCGGATGAAAAACCATAACGGTGAAACTGTAATGTTGCAGAGGGGAGAGGCTATTCCGGGAGAAAACGGTAAGGTTATCTCTCATGGTAACAGACTACAGAGAACAACCGGGACAAAAAGAAACTATGGTTTGAATAAAGCAATATACAAGCATGATGTGCCGAGAGAATAGGTAACTAAAGTCCCTCGTTACATCAGAAGAAGTCCCGTTGAGGTTTCAGAACGAATGCAAGATGTTTATGATTTTAAAGGTGCTGATGGTAATTACAGAATTGTTGTATCACCTACGAAAAATGGGAAAACAGTATCATCTATGTATAAAATTGATAGATAAAAAAATAGAGGGGAAGTTCCCCTCTTTCCAATCCTCCACAACGGCTAGCAACCCTTGTGAAGATACGCAATGAGCGATTTCGATTTCTGCCTCATCGGTGGATAATAAAAGTATAACATATTTTGGACGTTAAAATCAAGGAGATAAAATGAAAAAGCTCCGGTAAACCGGAGCTTTGCATTAAATCCCTTATGAGACTTGGCAGTCCTCATAAGGATACGCATTGGGCGATTAAAATCTTTCGTTCCCAACGGTTAATGCAAGTTTAATATACCATATATGGAGGTAAAAATCAAGGAGATAAAAAAGGAGATAAAATAAAAAGTTGTGTTGTCCAATCCGGCTGCCGGGGATACAAAATTTTTCAGATACAAAAAATAACCCGCAAGACCTGTCCTTGCGGGAAGTCACCAACAGTACGGAGCCGACAGGTGGTAAAGTTGGGACCCATTTTTATAATAATATACCATATCGTAGCATTGTTGTCTACTCCGAGCTTCCGCATATATCGAGCCTGGAGGGGATTAACACTGTGGCAAATGGGGCAGTTGGACAAGGCATTAAAGACCGGATTGTCTAAGACCAATATGAAAACGGGCAGTCTTGAGAGCTTAAACAAGGTTAAGCAGGAAATAAACGAGATGATTTCCAAAGCCCAAGCGACGGACAGGCCGAGAGGATGGTCGTCTGTCAATATTTTTGTTTTTATTTAATTTTTCGGGGTGTTTTTGTTTGTTCGGAAAGGAGGAAAAATGCATGACGAACATAAAGAGTGTCGTTACCGTTTTTGGCGGTGGCTGATAAAAAAGGCCTGTCGCAACCGGCGGATTTACTGGTTGTTGTGGGGCGTGCTGGCGGTTGTCGGTATATGTGCCTGGCGGTTCGGCCTGGCCGGACTGGCTTTGTTTTGAAAATAATGTGAAAGGATGAAAATATGTTTTGGTTAAAAATTTTATGGATCGGG
>CALXPZ010000029.1 GCA_944390375.1 uncultured Alphaproteobacteria bacterium
AATATTTAAATTAAAGTTTAAGAGATTATATAAAGTGAAAGTTTTTTTAAACAGAAATTGACAAATTAGAAAAAAAGGTTATAGTATAAACAAATTATTAACAATTTCCTTCAGTTTTAACTACCAATAGAGAGAGAAAAAATATGAGAAAGTTATGTGTATTTTCCCTTATGTTCATCCTGAGCGCTTGCGCCGAAGGATCCATATACAAACAATATGACCAGGCTTGCGACGACCACCTTTATGCTCCCAAAAACTGCCCGGTTAAACAGGAAGTCCGCAAAGAACAGCCCGAAAAAGTATATGTCTACAAAGAAGAGCGGGAAGTTCGTCCGCAGCAGCGGATTCGTTTGGTTGCCCAGCGCCCTGCTTATGTTATTGCCCAGGCAGAACCGGCTCCGGTTCCCGTAACAACCATCAAAGTTCAGGCTCCCGCACCTGCTCCGGCTCCCGTTGTTATCAACAAAGACAACTGCAACGGTTGTGAACCGATTATCCGCCAAACCCGCGAACCGGTAGAAGTTGTTTACAAAAAAACAACTTACACCACTGTTTTTGAACCCAAAACCACTTCAACCGTTGCTTATGAAAGAGAACCGGTTATTGACCAGAAAATCATCAGCAAAAGTCAGGTTGTTGCACAGCCGGAAGTTAAAACAATCATCACCACTCAGCCGGAAATCAAAAACGTGGTAACCACCACCACTGTTAAACCGGTTGTCAAAAAGGTATCTTATACGATTGAAAACACCGAAACGACTGCTCCGAGCGAATTATTGATCGAAGAAGTTAAATAAATCATTCGGATAAATACTTCTCTGCGCCGCTGTTTTCACACAGCGGCGTATTTTTTTACCCCGGCTGGGGGCATCGGATATTTAAAACAAATTACGCATCAAAGGGACTTCTTCTTATAAAACAGTTGCTAAATTAACCGCGAATCCGCCGACTAATAACACTTGCCGGCAACAATCGATATTGTTTTGCCATTTTGATTATTCAATCCCGGATAACTTTTTTCACTTTCATTGACGCCGCCTCGCACAACATCTGTTTTCCACCGGCCGGTGCTTTTCACCTCCTTCTTTTTCTTCTTCCTCATTCACCGCAGCCTGAACAAAATTTCTTTTTCCAAACGCAAAAAGGGCGGCATAAAGCCGCCCTTTCACCCGTTTATCGGTCTGTTTAGCGCATTTTTCCCTTCAACTGCGGACGTCCGAGTTTCTGCGCCCGTTTGCTGATTTTGCGGCGGAGAATATTCTCTTCATCAAAGGTTTCTCCGATAATCGCAAACATCATCGGCACAAACAGCGTTGCCACGAAGGTCGAAAGAATCATGCCGCCGATCATACCGGTACCGATGGCGTGTCGGCTGGCCGCACCGGCGCCGGTAGAAACCGCCAGCGGCAAAATACCGAAAGTAAAAGCCAGCGAGGTCATTACGATCGGGCGGAAACGGAGCTTGGCCGCTTCAACCGCCGCCTCGGCATAAGTCAAACCTTTTTGCACCTGCAGCACGGCAAATTCCACAATCAGAATGGCGTTCTTTGCCGCCAAACCGATCAGGGTTACCAAACCGACCTGGAAATAAAGATCGTTTTCGATTCCGCGCAAATAAACCGCTATCAGCGCACCGAGCACGGCAAACGGAACCGACAGAATGACCACAAACGGCAACGACCATTTTTCATACTGCGCCGCCAAGATCAGAAAGATCATGATCAGGCCGAATGCAAACGCCTGTGTCGAAGCGCCGCCGGCCAGTTTTTCCTGATAAGCGGAACCGACCCACGACAGCGTGTAATCATCGCCGAGCACTTCCGCCGCCACTTCTTCCATCGCCGTAATTGCCTGCCCGGAAGAATAACCGTCTGCCGGATCACCGAGAACCTTTGCCGCCGGGAAAATATTAAAGCGGTTAACCAGTTCCGGCCCGGTTACGCGTTCTACCTTCAGCAAAGTCGACAACGGAACCAAAGCACCGTTATTGGATTTGACATAGACGTAACGCAAATCGTCCGGCGTCCGGCGGAAGCGTCCTTCCGACTGTACCGTTACCCGGAAATTGCGTCCTTTATAGGTAAAGTCGTTAACATACAAACTGCCGAAAGTCGACTGCATAACCGAATATATGGAATCGATTGACACATTGAGGATCCTTGCTTTCTCACGGTCAAGATCAACCCGGTACTGCGGCGTCGTAACCGAAAACGTGGTTCGCACGTTTTGCAGCTCCGGCCGCTCGTTGGCCGCAGCGGTAAACTCGTTAACCCTTGCCATCAACTCGGCGGAACTGTGCCCGCCGCGGTTTTGGATAAAACCTTCAAAACCGCCTGAAGTGCTCATGCCCATAATCGGCGGCATCGAAAAAGCATAACCGATACCTTCCGGCTGGCTCATGCCGTAACCGGTAAACACTTGCGACAAAGCGTCGGCCGATTGATCGGCATTCCGGCGTTCGGCCCAATCTTTCAAAATGATAAAGCTGATGCCCGAATAAGTGTTCTGGCTGGCAGAAAGCATATTAAAGCCGTTAACCGTCAAAACTTCTTCAACATTGGGATCTTTTATCAACAGATCGACCACCGCATTGCTGAAGTTTGTCGTCCGCTTGAGCGACGAAGCCTCCGGCATACTGTAGGCCATCAACAAACTGCCTTGGTCTTCGTTCGGCACCAAACCGCCCGGAACCAATTTAAACAACAGCATAATCGCCGCCAACACCGCCGCGAACAAAGAGACCGCCATTTTTCTGTGTCCGAGGAAGAACCTTACACCGGCCAGATAGGCATTGGTTACCGCCTCAAAGAAATTGTCAAACCATTTGAAAAAGCCTTTCGGTTCTTCACGTTTACGGTTAGGTTTAATGATCAACGCACACAAAGACGGCGTTAAAGTCAGCGCGACAAAAGCGGAAATCAACACCGACACGGCAATGGTTACCGAAAATTGTTTGTACATCACGCCGGTCATTCCGCCGAGAAACGCAATCGGCAAAAACACCGACGACAGCACCAACGCAACCGCCACTACCGGCCCCGACACCTCGATCATCGCCTGTACGGCGGCTTCCCGCGGAGACATTTTTTTCTCGCTCATCAAACGCTCAACATTTTCGAGCACGATAATTGCGTCGTCAACCACGATACCGATCGCCAAAATCAACCCGAACAACGTCAGCAGGTTGATAGAAAAGCCGAGCAGATACATCCCCGCAAAAGCGCCGATAATCGACACCGGCACTGCCAACACCGGAATAAGTGTTGCCCGCACGTTTTGCAGAAACAAAAACACAACCACGATAACCAGCAGCACCGCTTCAAAAAACGTATGGATCACCTCTTTGATCGACACGTTAACGAAAAGCGTCGTATCATAAGGAATGGCATAAGAAATGCCGTCCGGGAAGTTTTTAGACAACTCGGCCATTTTGGCTTTGACCAGGTTGGCCGTTTCCAAAGCATTGGCACCCGGTTGCAAATAAACGGCAAAAGCCACCGCCCGATCTTTATTATAATAAGCATTCACGCTGTAATCCTGCGCTCCGAGTTCGATTCGCGCAACATCGCGCAGACGTAAAATTCCACCCTGTTCATCGCTCCTCAGGATAATATCGCCAAACTCTTTTTCATCAACCAGACGCCCCTTGGTGTTGACCGAATAGGTATAAGGCAGATACTCGTCCAGCGGTTCCTGACCGAACTGACCGGCCGCAAACTGCGAATTTTGCTCCTGCACGGCGGCAATCACATCTTCCGGCGTCATGTCATAATCGGCCAGCTTGTCCGGTGAAAGCAGGATTCGCATTGAATAATCCTGCGAGGCAAACAGCGACGCACTGCCGACGCCTTTAATTCTGCGGATTTCATCCAGAACGTTCAAGAGCGCGTAGTTGGAAACATAAATCGTGTCATAGCGTTCGCTGTCCGATTTCATCATAACCACCTGCAGGATCGAGTTCGATTTCTGCTCGACCGTTACCCCTTGTTTGGTAACCTCGCTCGGCAGGTTTGACATCGCCATCTGCACTTTGTTGTTAACGTCGATGGTCGCCTGGTCGGGATCGGTACCGATGTCAAAAACAACCCCGATGGTCAAAAAGCCCTGGGAAGTCGCGTTGGAATACATATAGATCATATTCTTTACACCGTTGACTTCCTGTTCGATCGGCGCCGCCACCGTATCAGCCAGCACTTCCGCCGTTGCCCCCGGATAGGTGGCGCTGATCTGGATTTCCGTCGGTACGATGTTCGGGTACTGCTCCACCGGCAGCACCTGCATCGAAACCAACCCGGCCAAAACAAAAATCAGCGACAAAACCGTCGCAAAAATCGGCCGGTCAATAAAAAACTTGGAAAACATGGCTATTTCTCCCGGTTAGTCCTCAACCGTTTCAACCGGCTGTCTGTTTTTGGGAAAATGCGGATCTACCGTCATGCCCGGGCGGATTTTCATCAGGTTGGTTACAATCACCCGGTCGCCCGCCTTCAAGCCGCTGTCAACAATCCAGCCGCCTTCTTTGGTCATCAGCCCGGTTTGGATATTGACCGATTCAACCATATTTTGCTCGTTAATGACATAAACATAAGAACCGTTGGCGCCCTGCATAATCGCCTCCTGCGGCACAATCAGGGCGTTAACCCGGGTCAGGCCTTCCATAACCAGCCGCAAAAACTGCCCCGGCCACAACTGCCTTTTCGGATTCGGAAATTCGGCGCGCAGTTTGATGGTACCCGTTCCTTCGTCAATGCCGGAATTGATAAAGTTGATTTTCCCCGGAAGCGGATAAACCGTGTCGTTACTGAATTTGACTTTGGCAATGATTTCGCTCTTGTTCTCCGGATTGCGGATGAGGCCGTTTTCAACCATGCTTGCCAGCGACATCATTTCGCTTTCGGAAGCCGAGAAAATAACATAAATCGGATCACGCTGGGTAATGTTTGTCAACAGCCCGGTTGCGGAAATCAGGCTGCCTTCGGACTGTGCTTCCATTCCCGTTACACCGCTGATGGGAGCGGTTACTTTGGTATAGTCAAAATTCAGCTGTGCTGTTTCCACATTCGATTCAGCCATCATCACTGCCGCCCTTTGGCTCTCCAATTCGGCCAAAGCGTCATCGCGTGATTTTTCACTCACAACCCGCTGCTTAAACAATTTTTCAACCCTCGCCCACTCGGTTTCTGCTCGTCTGAGCTGAGCCTTGGCCTGCGCCAGGCTGGCCTTGGCATTGTTAAGTTTGGCAGCATATTCTTTCGGGTCGATCTCAAACAAAACGTCGCCTTCTTTAACTTCGGCGCCTTCCACATAGTTTTTCTTCAACAAAATACCGCTGACGCGAGCGCGTACTTCCGTTTCTTTATACCCCTGTGCACGGGCGGAAAACTCAAAACTGAGCGGCACGTCTTCCGGCTGCACTTCTATAACGTCAACCGACACCAGCGAAGACATGGCTTTTGCGCCCTGCTGATCGGTTTTCTCTTTGCATGCACATAACGACAGCACAACAACCGCCGCAACAAACATACTTTTAATTTTACACATAGTTCACCTCTTTGAAATAAAACATTCGCACGTAAGATAAACTATTTTTTCGCACACGTCATCTTTTTTATGATACAAAGACATATGTTTTCGACTTACGCATTTATTTTGTAAAAATAAAAGGCTGTACGCAAAGGGATGTTCAAGCATCTGAGCGAATGGCAAAACAGGCAAACAACGCCGCTCCCAAAGAGGCAAGCACCAAAATTATGGCTGTCGAAATCATAATATTTCCCAATCCGGCCAACGGCGATACGATACTGCCGGACAAAAAGCCGAAAGCCCCGAGCAAAGCAGAGGCCGTTCCCGCCTGCTTGCGGGCGGCATCCATCGCCAAAGTAGTGGCCACGGTAAAAGACAGCCCCATCATAAAACACAATACAAACAGCAGCCCCTCAAAACACCAAACCGACACATCGGCAGCCATCGCCGTCGCCAAAACCACACTGCAAACCACCATACCGACGGCACTTATCTTCAGGCACGTCTGAGGCACTGCAAATTTGACCGAAATCGCCGCACCGGTACCGATTGCCACTGCGTTTGCGGCAAAAAACAAACTGAAAGCCAGCGCGCTGAAACCGTAATGTTGCTGGATGATAAAGGGCGAAGAAGATACATAAGCAAACAAAATCGCCATCGCAAAAGTCAGTTCCATCGTGTAAAATAAATAGCGGCGGTTTTTCAAAACCGGCTTAAAAAGTCTAAACGACTTGGAAAGTTTTTCTTTTGAACGCCGCTGATGAGACAGGCTCTCCCGAAAACGGACGCAAAAACCGAGCAGCACACAGCCGATAATCAGCAAAATCACAAAAATCCCTTTCCAGCCGGTTATTTCCGACAACGCACCCCCGACTACCGGAGCCGCGACCGGTGCCACACCGTTGATTGCACCGACAATCGCCAGTGCCTTGGCCAGATTTTTGCGTTTGAACTTATCGGTGGCAATCGAACGGGCAATCACAATACCGCCGGATGCGGCAATTCCCTGCAAAAAGCGCAGGGCAACAAACACTTCGATCGACGGTGCAAAAAGACAGGCAAACGTTGCTGCCGCAAACAGCACCAGCGAAACCAAAAGCGGCAGCCGGCGTCCGTATCGGTCGCTTAACGGCCCGAACAAAAGCTGCCCGAAGGCAAGCCCCAGCATGGACGACGTCAATCCCGTCTGCACCATCGAAACACTCGTATTAAAATAAATCGTCATCACCGGCAGGCTGGGCAGATACATATCCGTAACAAACGGTCCGAACGCCGTCAGCAAGCCCAGAAAAATAAAAATAAATGTTGCCGAATTTCCCTCTTTCTTCATTTTTTTACCTCTTTTTCAACTTGTCCGGCCGTGTTTTAACTCTTAATTTTTGAATTTTCAAACGCTTTTTTTTTAGCTCTCCTCTTAATAATAACACGTTGACTCCGGTAGTCTTTTTGTCCTATCATGATTTTTTAAAATAAGAACTGCGGAGATCAAAATGCCCGAAATCAAATGCCCGAAATGCGGCGAAGTTTTTACCGTCGACGAAAGCGGTTATGCCGCCATCGCCGGTCAGGTACGCAACGCGGAGTTTCATAAGGAGCTGCACGAAAGGGAACAACAGCTTGCCAAAGAAAAAGAAAACGAGCTTATGCTTTTTAAAACCAAAGCGGAAATGGAAAAAGAAAATTCCCTCCGTACGCTTCAGCAGGAAATCGAACGCCTAAAATCCGCCGCCGCCGCTCTTGGCAAAGATAAAGACCTGGAAAAAGAACGGGATCTCGCGGCTCTAAGACAGGAAAACGAAAGACTGAAAGCAGAAATTAAAGCCGGCGAGCAAAAACAGGCTTTGGCCGTTACCAATGCCGTCAATGCTCAAAAAGATACCCTGGCCGAAAAAGAACGGCAGATTTTGCTGCTCGAAAACAAATTGCAGGAAGCAGAAAAAGACAGCCGCCTGCAAGCTCAGAGCTTAAAAGAAAACTTTGCCGTCGAGCTGAAAGCCAAAGACACCGAAATTGCTTTTTACAAAGATTTAAAAACCCGTATGTCCACCAAAATGGTCGGCGAAACGCTGGAACAGCATTGCGAAACCGAATTTAACAAACTGCGCGCCACCGCTTTTCAAAACGCTTATTTTGAAAAAGACAACGACGCCAGAACCGGCAGCAAAGGCGATTATATTTTCCGCGAAAAAACCGAAGAAGGCATCGAGTTTATCTCCATTATGTTTGAAATGAAAAACGAAATGGAAACCACCGCCAGCAAACACAAAAACGAAGATTTTTTCAAAGAACTGGATAAAGACCGCAACGAAAAAGGCTGCGAATACGCGGTGCTCGTTTCCCTGCTTGAAGCAGACAGCGAACTTTACAACGCCGGCATTGTCGACGTTTCTTACAAATATCCGAAGATGTACGTTATTCGTCCGCAGTTTTTCATCCCCATCATCACCCTTCTGCGCAATGCCGCGCTCAACTCCGTCGGCTATCGGCGGCAGTTGGCGGAATATAAAAACCAAAACATTGACGTTTCCCGATTCGAAGCGGAAATGAACGATTTTAAGAATAAATTCGGACGCAACTACCAGCTGGCAAGCGACCACTTCCGTAAAGTCGTTGACGAAATCGACAAGACCATCACCCATTTGCAAAAAACCAAAGATGAACTGCTGGCAACGGCAAACAATCTGCGTTTGGCCAACGACAAGGCCAACGATCTGACCATCAAGCGCCTCACCCGCAACAACCCGACCATGGCACAAAAATTTGCCGAACTTCAGTCTAAAAACAATTAACGCGACAAATTAAACAGAATAAAATAGGATAAAATAAGATAAAAAAGGGATATTGTTATGAAAATTACAAAAATACACCTGATTCTCGCTCTTCCTTTGTTTCTGTCAGCTTGCGGCGCCTCGCTCCGCCCGTCGGCAGAAAACACCGCTTCGACGCCCGCGCTGACCGGGAACTGGACAGAACCCGTCCCCGGCATTCCCTCCCTTCGGCAGGGGTTTTCTCTGCGGGAAAACGGCAGGGCAACCTCGATCAACATGGCCACCCTGCAATACGAAAGCTGGAAACAAAACGGCGATTCGCTGACTTTGTGCGGCAAAAGCATCGGCAATCGGCAGACGCTTGATTTTTGCCGCACTTATACAGTCAAAGAAATAACTGCGGAAAAGATGGTACTCCAAGCCGACAGACAAACATACACTTTCCGCCGCGAACAATAACCGTTACCGTTTTTTCTAAGCAAAAAAGCCGGAAATTCCCCGTCGGCAAAGTTCGGTAAAAACAGGTCTGTTCAGCCCGAGTTCGGCAATAATCTCTGACGGACGTCGGCCAATTTTTAAAGGCGTATTGTTTTCTTTTCCGTCCTTAACCGTTTTCAGAAGGGCGCTTGTCAGTTCGGCGCGACCGATACAGGACGAAAGATAAACAAAACATTCGTCGTTGTCCCCCAGGTTTTCCACCGCCAGTTTGCGGGCATAGAGATTGAGCGTCAGATCTGCCTTGCTGGCATCTTTGGTCCATGGGCTGCCGCCGCCGACGGGGCACGCGGCGGAATAAAAATCACAGGCCAGCTTGCGCCCGGTCATACCGCAGTCGGCAATCGAAGAATGCTGCGTATACCGGCCGGTACCGTTGACAATGATATTTTCCGGTTTTTCTCCGAGTGTTTCGGTTATAAAATCAGTCAAATCCGTTTCTTCGAGCATCGGCACCGCGGCAACAACGGTTTCGATTTTTCCTTCGTTTAAGGTAACCTGCGTTTTGATGTCAAGACCGAGGGTTACGGACGATTTTGCTTTTTGGTATAAGGCATTGTTCAGTTTCCGGGCAAGATAAAGTTCGCGGTTGATCAGCCCGTCGCCCCGGCAGGCATACCCCGTAAACACGCCTTGGTCTCCCCAGCCGTCCCGTTCCACACCCCGGCCGATTTCCGCCGACTGCCGGCCGACAAGATTGATGACATTGATTTTTTTCGGTTCAATCGCAAGCTTTCCCCATATTTTGGCATAATCTTCGGTATAGCCGATTTCCACCAAGGCGCTCAGTACATGCTGTCGCAGACTATCCGGGAAAGCTCTGCCGGCAATCTCGCCGCCCAAAACGACCGTGTTGTCTTTGATCATCACCTCAACGGCATATTTAACCGCCGGATCCTGTTCAATCAACCGGTCCAAAATATAGCTGGAAATATAATCGGAAATTTTATCAGGGTGTCCGAGCGACACCGCTTCTGCTGTTTTTTGCATAATCAATTCTCCTTGTTTAGTCCTCTGTTGCGGGACAATTCAGGTTAAATCCACATCAAGCCGCGATCATCGCAGCTTCACTTGCTAAATTCATACTTTTTACTCCTCATGTCAAGAAATTTTCTTTTAACCTTATCCCCACGCCGGAAAACAAAACAAAAATTTCTGCTTGACTTTGAGCATACTCTAAGAATTATTTTATGATAAAAACAGTTTTATGGGAGGAATAAAATGACAAAACCCGTTGTTTATTTTACAAAAAAAATCACACCGGGCAGCCTGCTCGGAATATATAAAAAACTGGGTCGGGAACTCAAAGGCCGCGTCGGCGTCAAAATTTCCACCGGCGAACCCGGCGGGCACAACTACCTCAAACCGGAACTCATCGGTAAGCTGGTAAAAGAACTGAATGCCGACATTATCGAATGCAACACCGCCTATCCCGGCCGCCGCAACACCCTGGCCGAACACTTAAAAGCGGTTGAGGAACACGGCTTTAACAAAATCGCCAAAGTTGACCTGATGGACAGCGAAGGCGAAATAGAAATCCCCGCCGGCGGCCGCCACCTGGATGTCGACATCGTCGGCAGTCATTTGCAAAATTACGATTCCATCTTGAACCTGGCGCATTTCAAAGGTCATGCCATGGGCGGTTTCGGCGGCGTTCTCAAAAACCAATCCATCGGCGTTGCCTCAAGTGCGGGCAAGGCATATATTCATACCGCCGGCGCCACCCGCAGCCCCGAAGAATTGTGGAACAAACTGCCGGCGCAGAACGATTTTCTGGAATCGATGGCCGAAGCGGCCAAAGCAGTGGCCGACTACATGAAAGGCAATATTTTATATATCGACGTCATGAACAATCTTTCGGTTGACTGCGACTGCGATTCTCACCCCGAAGATCCCTGCATGGCAGACATCGGCATTCTGGCCTCAACCGATCCGGTTGCCGTCGACCAAGCCTGTATCGACAAGATCTGGGCTTCCGACGATCCCGGCCGCGATCATTTTATCGCCCGTGTCGAGCGTCAAAACGGCCGTCACATTCTGCCTTATGCCGAAGAAATCGGCTTAGGCTCAAGAGCATACGAATTGGTGGACTTGGACAATGAATAAAAAAACAGGTTTCGTTTTCTGTTTGGCCGCCGCCTTGTTATTCACGGCCGGCGAAACAAAATCAGCAGAGGAGAAAGAAATGGACAACACCCCGAAAACTCTGGTCGTCTATTTTTCGCACAGCGGCAACACCAAACGCATTGCCGATAAAATTGCCGCCGCTGTCGGAGCTGACACCGCCCGCATAGAAACGACGGTCCCCTACACCGGCAGCATGAACGAGGTATCCGCTCAGGGAAAAAAGGAAGTTGAAGCCGGCTACAAACCGAAAATCCGCCCCTTAAGCGCCGACCCGGCCGGCTACGAACGGATTGTTGTCGGCACTCCGACCTGGTGGTACACAATGGCACCGGCCGTTCTCACCTTTCTTTCGTCAACTGACTTAAGCGGCAAAAAAGTTATCTTTTATATGACCAATGCCGGCTGGCCGGGAGATGTTATCCGCGATATGATTGCCGCCGCCCCCGGCGCCGAGATTGTTTCAACCAAAGAAATTTTGTTCGATTCCGCCGGTGGTAACAACATGATCACCCCGGAAAACGAAATTGACAACTGGATTGCAAGCTGGAAATAGAACCAAAATTGATGCCAACCGTTAAACAAGGAGACTTCAATCATGCACAAATTTTTAACAAGCCTGATTATGGGAATTTTTTTATTTTTAGGAGGAAATGCTATGGCAAATAATGCTCTGACCGCAAAACAACAGGCCATTGCCGCCGCCGCGTCCTATGCCGCACGCGGAAACCAGCAGGGATTAAAACAGGCCTTAACCGAAGGACTGGACGCCGGCGTAACGGTCAATGAATTTAAAGAAATATTGGTACAGGTCTATGCTTACTGCGGATTTCCGCGCAGTCTGAACGCTCTGACAACGCTGATGCAGCTTGAAAATGAACGCGGAAACAAAGATGAACAGGGAGCTCTGCCCGGCCCCAAACCGGAAGGCAGCAGCCTTGAATACGGCACCGCAAACCAGACCAAACTGGTTGGTGCGCCCGTTTCAGGTTCTCTTTATGACTTTGCTCCGGCAATTGACGAATACTTAAAAGCCCACCTGTTTGGTGATATTTTTGCCCGCAACAATATCGACTGGCAAACACGTGAACTGGCTACCATCGCCATGCTGGCATCCCTTGACAACGTTGACAGCCAATTAAACGGGCACATTCAAATTGGCAAGCACAACGGCCTGACCGATGAACAAGTCGCCGAGATCCTGAGCATTGCCGACCGTACCGGCGCCGAAAACGTACTCTTCGGCAAAGGGACGGAAAACACAGCCTATGCCCAATATTTCATCGGCAAAAGCTATTTACAGCCGCTGACCGGAGAAGGCGTCGGCATATCCAACGTTACTTTCGAGCCCAAATGCCGCAACAACTGGCATATCCACCATAAAGGAGGTCAGATACTGCTGGTTGTTTCCGGCCGCGGCTGGTATCAGGAATGGGGCAAACCGGCGCAGGAACTGCACCCCGGCGATGTAGTCAACATTCCGGCCGAAGTCAAACACTGGCACGGCGCAGCTAAGGACAGCTGGTTTACCCACATTGCCGTCGCCGTCCCGGCCGAAGGTGCTTCTAACGAATGGCTGGAAGCCGTTACCGACGAAGAATATAACAAGCTGAAATAAAACTCTCGGCAGATAAAAAAAAGCCCCGCTTTGCAAGCGGGGCTTTTTCATATTCCGTTTTTTTAATGCGTATGAAAAACCTTGGTCAGGATTTTCCACTCATTTCCGTCTTTAACCAACAGAAACATATCGGTATATCTGGCGCCGTGCCACTTGTCCGATTCTACTTTAGCATAAGCAATGTTACCGGCAATATCAGTCGCCGTAATTTCGGCCTCAATCTCAGGTGCTGCGGGATTGCCGTCAATATAATCAAACAGGGCATCAATCGAACCACCCTCAACTTTGCCGCCGGCCGCGCTGTACATAATCGCATCTTTGTAAACGGCCGGGCGCAAAACGGAACTTTTCCCCTGTTTACCCGCTTTCAGATACTTATTCAAAGCCGCTTTCACAGCCTCATAATCGCTGACTTCTGTTTCCTGCATTGTTATTTCTCCTTTCTCTGCCGTCATATTTTCCGCGGCGTATGTCGGATTTTCCAGGCCAAACACCGCGGCGGCAAATATTATCAAAAATTTTCTGTTCATTTTTTCCTCAAACACAATATATTTACATTGCATATAAAAATATAGAGCTGTAATATCTTTATATTCAATACTTACCTTTTTGTTTAATACTTACTTTCAGGACAGTATAAAATGCAGCATTGTATAGAACCGAACATCAATATTGAAGATACCGGCTTTGGCTACACCATATCGGTCATCGGCGGCAAATATAAAATGATTATTCTCTACTGGTTGGGAGAGTTCGGTGTTTTGCGCCACAATGCCCTGTACCGGCTTATCGGGAAAATCTCATTTAAGATGCTCAGCTCCACTTTAAAAGAGCTGGAATCAGACGGCCTGGTTATCCGCAAGGTCTACCCGCAGCTGCCGCCGAAAGTTGAATACAGCCTCTCTGAAAAAGGCAAATCTCTGATCCCTATGTTGTTCGAATTATGCGAATGGGGCGATAAAAACCGCCCGCATCCGCAGGAAAATTTACAACGAAGCGCCTAACGCCTCGGCTTCCGCCAACGCCCTATGCCCCTTAATATCGCCGATTTTCAGCACCCCGCCGGCTATAATATGCCCCAAATCACGCCAGCCGAGCTGTTCCAAAAGCGAGCGATAATAATGTACTACCGGTTCGGCATTAGCTTTACTGTCGCCCTCAGCCGCCATCAGCATAATGCAGTCTTTCTTCGGATTTTCATAGTTCGGATTGCACTCTGCTACCGCAAACAGACGGTCAAACGCGCATTTCAACTGTCCGGAAAAACCCCAGTAATACATCGGCGAGGCCAAAACCACAATATCCGCCGCAGCATATTCAGGATATATTTTTAACATATCGTCTTTTTGCACACAGGGACTGTTTTTGTCTTTGCCGCCGCCGAAACACCCCAGACAACCGCGGATATTCATTGTTTGCAAATCAAAACATTTCACCTCGTGTCCTTTGCTTTCCGCCCCTTTGGTAAAGGCCTCTATCAAGCCTTTGGTATTACCGTTCAGACGCGGGCTGCCGTTCAAAATAACGATCTTTTTGCTCATATTTCCTCCTTTTTGTTGTTTGGCCTTCCCTGCGGCCGGCAAGACGTATAACGCTGCCGCCGCCAGAGCCGTTTTGATAAATTCTCTGCGTTGCATTTTTGACAACTCCGTTCATTTCACGGAAGATTATGCTCCGCAAGCGACCATTCTGCAATACGCACAAATTTGTTCACTACTAACGTCAAGGTTAGTGCCGTTTTTATTTATAAAAGCACGCGGCCACTATACCCGCTCTCTTTATATAAATAACTTACCGCAAAAATCCGACAACAAAATCATACAAATCTTCCTGATTTTTCATGCTTTCAAAATTATGCCCGCTGCCGGGGATAACCACCAGAGATTTTTTGGCCGGCAAGGCTTCGTACAGCTCCCGGACATCGGCTTCCGCCACGACATTGTCATCTTCGGCCGCTACCAGCAAAACTTCCGCTTTGATTTTTTCCGCCAGCTTAACGGCATCATATGTTTTGGCCTCTTCAACCACCTGATAGGAAATTTTTTCGCTTTGATAATCGTAAAATCCATTCTTTTTCCATTCTTTGCAAAAGTCATGCATATTGGTCATGCAGGTTTCTTCCCATTTTTGCCCGCTGACCACCGGCGCTATCGGGATCAACCGCTCCACCTGCGCCGGATTCCGGGCGGCATAGACTAAAACGGACGCCCCGCCGAGCGAATGCCCGGCAAGAGCAAAAGGCTCCCGGTAAAAACTCTGTCCTTTTGCCCAGCCGATAACTGTTTGCAAATCTTCTTCAAAAGTGGCGAGCCGCGCTTTGCTGACATTGCCTCCGCTTTTTCCCAAAGAATAACGACTGTCAAAAGTAACAACGACATATCCCCGGTCAAGAAACGCCTTTTTGGCTTCCCTGACGACGGGATGCGTCATATCGGAGGCAAGACCGTGCTGGATAACTGCCAGTTTTTTGCCGCCCCAAAATGTCAGACCGTCAACCTGCAGATAAATCGGCTCGCCTTGCGCATTGCTGATCCGGATTTCCCGCGGCTCGTCCGTACAGGCTGCGGCCAGCAACAAAAAAACAATCATACAAAATTTTTTCATCACAACATACTCTCTTAAAAAAAAATCCCGGCCGCCGACAAACGGCAACCGGGATAAAATTAAAAC
This sequence comes from uncultured Alphaproteobacteria bacterium, assembly GCA_944390375.1. Classification (GTDB taxonomy): domain Bacteria; phylum Pseudomonadota; class Alphaproteobacteria; order RF32; family CAG-239; genus JAFUYI01. The sequence goes on from CALXPZ010000029.1 coordinate 15,199, forward strand.
ATCGTAAAAGCGAAAACACAACGAACGCAGTTAACATAGTTGCCCTTATAGCCGCTTTTCAAGCAACCATCGGACGGCTGCACAACCCACGCGATAAGGTTAGGAACACACTCGGACGAAGACCAATACCTAGAAAACCAAGTACCTCCATTAAGTAACCCCCTTCTTATTTTATTCAGCGCTACTTGAATGGCCTCCAGATTTCTAAATATCTTGTGCAATTCTTCTCTACTTGCCAAGAAAGCCTCTCCGGGCCGGACACCGTCAAAATCATACGCAGCACACCATTCAGCCGCCTCCGCCTTCTTATTCTGCTTCCTAGCCGCTTCCAAAATCAAACGGGTATTCTCCTTCCCGCTTTCTTCAAAAGCACCGACTTTTAATTCATCACTGGACCACGGCAACCTTGTTTCCCGCAATCCGAGAACCAGTCCATGCCGGCCGCTCTCATCAATCCAGCCGACGACCCCGGAAATTTGTTTTTCGGAAAGAATCTTTGCCGAAACCGTTCCGTCGGAGTAATAATACATCCCCGGGCAAACATTGTCCGCCGTCGTTTCGTCCGCCTGTACTGCCTTTAACAAAGCAGGATTCTTGCTCAGATATGCAATAATTTCCTCCCGGCTCAATCCCAAGCTTTCAGCAAAAGACACCAACTCTTTTAATTTTTCTTCTTTTTTCATGGCTACAATTGTTAAGTTAATAATTATTTTCTCTTGAAAAGACTAAATCACATCGCCCGCTCTGTCAAGGACGAATTAGACAAATATGCGACAAACATTTTCCTTTAAAATCGGCGTAAACCTCTCTTATGCCGGCAAAATAATCCTTTGTTGACAAGTTTTAGGATATTGTTTACGTTAAAAACACTTAACAATCATTATGTGCAACTTTTAAATATTTTTATGTATGAAACTGCTTATCCAACTTCTTTTGATCTTCTTTCTGGGATGCCTGGCCATGGGACTGTTTTACAAACTGCTCTGGGCCTGTATCAAATTCAGTGTTTTAATTCACGCCAAAAAACACCCCGAAGATGTTCCCCGAACCGAGGGACTTGTTTTTAACAAAAAAACAAAAAAGCTGGAAACTGACAGCCGGCCGATATTGCCTGCGGAACAATAAACGCACACTCTTCGCCAGACCGACAAAAGGGTTTAACAAAAACGTGAAACCCTTTTATTTATCGGCCACATTTTAAAATTAAAAGAACCGCCATAACAGGCGGCTCTTTTCCAACTGGTTGCGGGGGCAGGATTTGAACCTACGACCTTCAGGTTATGAGCCTGACGAGCTACCGGGCTGCTCCACCCCGCGATAAATGATGGTGCATACATACGCTCTTTCACCATATATGTCAAGCAAAAAAATACCAAATACAAAAATTTCCGGCATTTAGTTTATACAAAACTTTATTTTTGCCACAAAAAAACAGTTTGTTTTTCTGCCTCTTCACACAAAACTTTATCTCAAACGCCTAATAAAACAACGTAATCAATATTGCAAACACCAAAACGGCAACTGTCAGCCAATGCCATAATTTCATTTTCATCTCCTTTAATTGACAAGCATCAACACCAATACCGCAAGCAAAAACATCATTGCGGCAATCAGTGTTTCTTTTCCCACACATCATTTCTCCGTAAGCCTCATCCGGGTTTATATATACCCGATTTTCAGACATACAAGCCCGTCGGCAGATTTTTAGCATCCACAAAAAAAGATGTATCGGCAAAACTACAAATAAATGGAAACGACATAAAGAATAGCCGCAGCATAAATGCCGGCAAAAATATCATCCAGCATAACGCCCCAGGCATTCATCACCTTGGAATCCGCCCATTTGGCCGGCTGCGGTTTGGTAATGTCAAAAACTCTGAACAATGCAAAACCGAAAAGATAAAGCAACAAAGCGCGCCAATCTGCACCCCCGGTCAACTGGTCGGCAACGGCAACAAAAGAAAGCAGTTGCCCGGCCGTTTCATCAATCACGACAATGGAAGGATCATGCCTGGTGTATTTCAAAACCTCTTTAGTGGCCGCTGCGCCGACAAAAAAGACCAGTACCGCCGCTGCCAGAATCCCCCAAAAGCCGAAAAAATAGGCAATAACGAAAGCAAAAGGCAAAGTTGCCAAAGAACCGGCCGTTCCCGATGCAAAAGGACAGTAGCCGACCCCGAACATGGTAGCGATAAAATACGAAACTTTTTTATACATTTTGGCTTTTTCTCCGACAATTTGACTTTTTTCAAAAGGTATCGGAATTTTTTTTTACGTTCAATTAAAAAAATATGTTGTCATCTAATTTTTTTGTGGTAAA
>CALXPZ010000030.1 GCA_944390375.1 uncultured Alphaproteobacteria bacterium
AGCTATACTGATGATGGTACCGGTACCGGCTCCAGAACGCCTGATATTGGTGATGATGGTACTTTTACAAGTAACAATTATACCGGCGAACACGCGTTGACGGTGAACGGGCCGGCCTTTATCAAAGACAGCTTAACAACCGCAAAGGTAAAAGCTTATAATGTTGATGCTGCTACTTTGCGTGCCGGCGTGCATCCGAAAGAGTTTAATGAGTTAACCAATGATAAAGATTTTTATCTGGTTGCCGAGCAGAAAGGAACAGCGGCTGATCCGGAAGGGCGGATGCTGGTCGGACAATATGAAGACGCCCACTGGAGTGATTTGGGCAGTAATGAAAGATTTCGTTATCGTTTGCAAATTGCAGAAGCGGACGAATTGCCCGCTACTGATGCTGCCGGGAATGTACGTGCCGGCGTCCAAAGAGGTATCGGTATGGAGCATGAAGGCGGTATCAACCTCAGATCCGGCAGTATGACGGACGATATGCATGTTGCGCTTGTCGGGTATGATCCGGATACCGATACTACAACTTATGATAATGTTATAGATCCCGGTCAGGTTAAAATCGGCGCGTATAATTCTATTTCGCTTTCTACTATGCATCCTTCGACCAGCACCAACCGACAGTTTTCGGACGGGGGAACAGTTACCATTCAGGATGATATGCTGAGAGCCTATAATATTTCGAATGGTGAGGGGACTAATACAGAGTATGGTAATTCTGTGGGATATATAGATTCCGTTACCGATAATTTCCGCCTTATGTCACGTACTATGGCTGGGATGTATAGTTTGGACGATCTGTATCGTCGTGAGGAGATGACTTATAGCGATAATAGATCAGGGTTGTTTGCTCTTGGCGATGTGGATTTTACGCTGTCAGAAGCTGCTGAAGCTCAACTCGGAGGAACAGATTTCAAACTTCGTCCGGTTGTTGATATTAAGGCACGTCGTGATAGTAATTATATATCATCACGCTTTTCCGGCGGATTTGCCATCTATGACTATGATGCTGAATATGATGTGACTCCGGGGGCAACGATACCAGACGAATATCCGGATAAACCGCTCAATGTTAAGGGAAATCCGTCGCTTTATGTCAGCAAAGGCGATTTCCAGATTTTGGCAACGGAAACAAATGATACGGATCCGACTTTGGGAATAGAGAAAGGTGATATTATTTTGCAGGTTGATAATAATTCGGATACCGGAGTCATTGCGGATAGTTATGACCGTGGTAGTGTTTATATCCGTAAAGGGGCTATTAATATTGCTGGAACAAAATCTGCTGTTCCCGCGGGTGACGTGAACAGGAAGCGGTTAACAAATAGTGATATACAAAATGATTATCGGACTGATGGTTTTAATGATGGTACAACGGGAGATGTATACCCGACCGGTTATATCGCAGCTGATCGTTTTATTGCCCATATGGCTCCAACACGCAGGGTTGCGGCTTTGCTTGGGACAGCACACTCGGCACTTGGTGCTTCGTCGGCAAAGCTTAGCGGTAATGATATTTCCGGTGCGGGGGGGGAGACTCTTGTACCGTATGAACGTTATGAGGTTAACCCTGCTTATACTTCGGTCATGCATGATATCAAACTGACTACCCGCGGCGGCGCCCGGTTGAGCGATATTTTGCCGGACTTTATCAATAAAGGTATTTATGTTGTTGATAATACTTATGCTGATGATGTGCGTTGGGCTAGTTCTACTACTACTCTTCCAACCAGTGATTTGGGCGATGTTTCAATGGAAACATACACTTCTGCTTATCTTGGTTTTGTGCCGACACCGACCTGTCCGCAGGGGTATTCCAAAGTGATCACCATCAATCCTGCCGGTTGGGCGATGGCGCAGGCCGGTACGCCGGTGTCCCGGGGCGGAAACATAGATATTTCTACCCACAATAACCCGTATCTTTATTGGTACACAAATGATAAGAAACCGCGAACTGATGTGGATGAAATTGAGGCGGTCAATCCGCTCACTTTCCAGAAAAGTACCTGGCTGAAAGCAATGGTTGCTCCGGCGTGTGATAGTGGTTCAGGAAAAAAACTTGATTTAAGCGGAACCTGCAGGAGTGGTACTTTCAAAGGATGGGGAGCTATTATGGGTTTTGTATATCCGAAGGCCTATTATGCAGATTTTCTAGAGTGGTCAGGTACTGTAGATAAAGGTTCTGCTCATGATGATGATGTACAAGGTTCTGATTCTCAGACTGTTTACTGGAATCTGTATCCGGTTCAATACCGGCAGTTGGAGGCTTATGTAACGGTTTATTGTTATTTTAATCGTACTACTACAGGTGGAGCTGCTCTATATCCGACGGATATGGTGGATTCTGGTTATGATCAGTTAAAGGATTTCCGGGATTATTGGGAAAAGGATGGTGGCGAGTATGAGAAACGTTTGAACGATCCGGCTCTGAAATACAACGATCCGTGGTAGTTTGACGGCGTCGCCTCAAAAAAACCTCCGGCTGCTTTCCAGCAGTCGGAGGTTTTTGTTTGAGGGGGCCTTTCGTTCCGGGTGTTCATACCTCTCCCTATGTCATGCCCGGACTTGCCCCAAACATCCAGTGAAATATAAGGCTATATTGTCAACTGGATTCTCGGGTCAAGCCCGAGAATGACAGGAGGGAGCGGTGTCGGGCATGACATAGGGGGGAGGTGTCGGACATTGGAGAGGAAGACGAGGCTCCCGGAACACCCCGGGCATGATATTGAGAAAAAATCATAAAAAAAACACCGCCGGAGCGGTGTTTTTTTGAAACTGTCAAACGACTAGAAACCTTCGGTATCCAAGCGTTTACGAAGTTGCTTGCGGGAACGTCTGATGGCCTCGGCCTGGCGGCGGGCTTTTTTCTCAGAGTTCTTTTCGTGATGGCGGCGGAGCTTCATTTCACGGAAAATACCTTCGCGCTGCATTTTTTTCTTCAGCACTTTCAAAGACTGACCGACATCGTTACCGATAACAGTAACCTGAACCACTTAAATCACCTCATTTCAAATTTTTATTTTCAAAAATTGTCAGTTTATTAACACACAAAAAAAACAAAAGCAACTGTTTTTTTAACTCTGCTCTTCGTCAGGCAATAATATTCGGCATAATTTTGGCCTCAATCGAGGCAATTTTCTTTTTGACGCCGCTGCGCATATTGTTGAGCTGTTTGGCCTTGGCAAAGTCGATTGTCGAATTTCTGGCAACCAGATGGCGGATGTCGGAGCATACCCGTCTTTCCTCCAGCCGCAGTTCACACAGCTGATGGGTCAGTTTGCTTAAATTTTCGTTTTTAACCATTATTAAAATATTCCCTGGATTTTATAAACAAAAGTCCGCTGAAATAAAATTAACGGACAACATTTTGTAAATTTGTATTGAAATGTACCACATTTATGCTAAAAAAGCAACCAATATTTATTTTAAAACAGGAGTTTCGCATGAACAAAATTAAAAGAATTGGCATTTTAACCAGCGGCGGGGACTGCGCCGGCTTAAACGCGGTAATCCGTTCCGTCGTCAACGCGGCCACACTTCGCGGATGGGAAATTTACGGTATCAAGTTCGGTACCGACGGTTTAACCAACCGCCCGCTCGAATACGAAGTGTTGACCGAAACCGGCTTTTCCGATACCCCCTGGCCGCGGCTTTCCGGTTCTTATCTGGGGTCGCTTAACAGCGGTGTTAAGCTGGAATCTATGGAAACTCTTTCTCAAAAGTTCGGCGAAGGCGCACGGGAACTGGGGCTGGACGCTCTGGTTGTCGTCGGCGGCGACGGCAGCATGAACATCGTCAGCAACTACTGCCATATGGCCGGTATCAAAATGGTCGGCATTCCGAAGACAATCGACAACGATACTCCGATTACGGACGCGTCCGTCGGTTTTTCTACCGCCTGTCAGGTTTGCACCAGCGCACTCGACTCGCTTGAACTGACCGCTCGTTCGCATAACCGCGCCCTTATTTTGGAAGTTATGGGCCGCGATGCCGGACATCTGGCCATGCATTCCGCACTGGCCGGTTTTGCCGATGTCTGCCTGGTTCCGGAAATCCCTTATAAAATTGATTCGATTATCAAAAAATTGAAAGCCGTTAAGGCAACCGGCCGTAATCACGCCCTGATCGTCGTTTCCGAAGGCGTTAAACGCGAAGACGGTCAGCACGTTGCCGCCGCCACCAACAAAATTGGCGAAACCGTTTACGGTGGTATCGGACAGTATTTGAGCGCCGAACTCAACAAGCGTTACAAAGAATTTCAGACCCGGGTTACCACCCTCGGCCATACTCAGCGCTCGGGCAATCCGGCTCCGACAGACCGTATCCTGGCCACCCTTTTCGGCGCCAAGGCCGTCCAACTGCTGGAAGAAGGCAAAACCAACCGTATGGTCGTCTGGAAAAACAGCAAAGTCGACGATTTTGATATTGACGAAGTGGTCAGAGAAGGCACAACCCTGCTTGATGTTAACAGCGATTATGTCAAAGCTGCCCGCGCCATCGGCATGTATGTCGGCGAAGAAGAATAGGCCGCAAGGTTTTTGCAACAAAAAAACGTCCCTTGAAAACGGGGCGTTTTTTGTTGTCGGAATATTTTTTGTTCGGCTTATCGGTTCAGCCAATCCTTAGCTTGTTTTCGGCTGCGGATGATGGATTGCAGCTCCCAAGGCAGACTTTTAAAAATCCGGTTGGAGGCCAGCCGGCGTTTCCGCGGCAGTTCCTGACGTCCCCATTCGGTTTTGTCATAAACCGGATACATGGCGCGAATGCACTCATTCAAACCGTTGTAGCGCTCGCCCGGTGGAATGTCGGTCAGGCGCGCAAGCGCGCGGTCAAATGTTCTCAACTGCTTTTGATAATCCGGCTCGTTTGTTGCCTTGTCCAGTAAAAAGCGGAAATCCGTCCGCGCCATTCTTTCCACCGCCCGGCGGCATTCCTCATGGCGATGATAATTTTTGGGCAGCAGGTTCAGGGCTTTTTGCCCGTAGGTAAAAGTTTCTCCCGTTTTGCCGCCCATTTCCGGCAGATGAAGGATAACACTGCGCAGGTGGTTGGCAAGGTTGTGCCGGGGCGGGCAGCCGTTGATAAATTTTTTGCTGTGTTTCAGCCAGCGGGCTTTGTCTTTGGCCGTCCGCTGTTCCGGCTGCATGGCGGCATAGGCAAAATACATGGTATATTCGTCGCCGATGGTTGCCTCTTTGGGAAAATTCTTTTCCAGCTCGTCCGTCAGCCGCCGCAGTTCTGCCTGATCAATCAGCCGGTCGAAACCGACGGCCAGTTCGTCTTTTTCTTTATGCCGCCGCCAAAAATCCGTCAGTTCTGCTTTCAGTTGCTGAAAATCTTCGCTCATGAGCCGTTCCGTTTACAAGTTTTTCACCATCCGCGCAAAGGTTATGCCATTTTCTTCAAAAATATCGCCTTCCTGACGGTAGCCAAGTTTTTCGTAAAAATGGACAACCGACAGCATGGCGTGCATGACAATTTTGGAATATCCCGCTTCTTTGGCGCGCTTTTCGGCATATTTAACCATCTCGCGGCCGATGCCCTCACGCTGGTATTTGGTATCGACGGCCACCTGCATCAGGCGGATTTCCTCATCGTTGACCGGCACCAGCATCAGCCCACCGACCAGCTTGTCGTCCAGGCTTTCTACACAGCCGATGTGCAGATATCCCATTTCTTTTTCGCGGTACATATCCAGAAACTTTAACCCCAGAGGTTCCAGGAGGATTTTATAGCGCAATTCCACCAATTCGTCATAACGGGAAGAACCGAAATCAATATCAATCATTTTTTTCATTTCTGACCTCCTGTCGGATATATATACATTCTTACCATATTTTACGACCTTTATCAATATTATATTGCCTAATCTTTTTTTTTGCCCTATTAAATTGAAAATAATTACAAGTTAATTCAACATAGGAAAGATATGGTTCACGATTTAAATCTCATTCGCAACTTCGCCATTATTGCCCACATCGACCACGGCAAGTCGACTCTGGCCGACCGGCTGATCGAATATTGCGGCGGGCTTTCCAGCCGCGAAATGCAGGAACAGGTGCTCGACTCGATGGAGATTGAACGCGAACGCGGCATTACCATCAAAGCGCAGACCGTCCGTCTGAACTATCGGGCCAAAGACGGCAAAACCTATCAGCTTAACCTGATGGATACGCCGGGACATGTTGACTTTTCCTATGAAGTCAGCCGCTCGCTGGCTTCCTGCGAAGGGTCGATTCTGGTGGTGGACGCCACTCAGGGGGTGGAGGCGCAGACGCTGGCAAACGTTTATCTGGCGATTGACAACAATCATGAAATCATCCCCGTCTTAAACAAAGTGGACCTGCCGTCGGCCGAACCGGAAAAAGTCCGCCGGCAGATTGAAGACGTGATCGGTCTTGACGCTTCGGGCGCGGTGGAAACTTCCGGTAAAACCGGACTCGGCGTGCCGGAACTGCTGGAAGCTATCGTTACCCGTCTGCCGGCGCCGGCGGGAGAGGAAAACGCCCCCTTAAAAGCATTGCTGATCGACAGCTGGTACGACTCGTATCTCGGGGTTATTATTCTGGTGCGGGTCAAAGACGGTGTTATCCGGAAAAAACAGCAGATCCGCATGATGTCGAACAATGCCGTTTATCAGATTGATAAAGTGGGCGTCTTTACCCCGAAAATGCAGGATGTTGAGGCGCTTTATCCCGGTGAAATCGGTTTTATCACCGCCAGCATCAAAAGCGTCGGCGACTGCCGGGTCGGCGATACCATTACCGACAACCGCGCTCCCTGCGATAAGCCGCTGCACGGTTTTAAGCCGTCGGTGCCGGTTGTTTTCTGCTCTATTTTCCCGGTTGACAGCAGCCAGTACGAAAACTTGAAAGACGCGCTTGCCAAGCTGAAGCTGAATGACGCCAGCATTGATTATCAAAACGAAAATTCGGCCGCGCTCGGGCTTGGTTTCCGCTGCGGTTTTCTCGGCCTGCTGCATATGGAGATTATCCAGGAGCGCCTGAGCCGCGAGTTTGACCTGGATCTGATTACTACCGCGCCGTCGGTGGCTTATATCCTGCATCTGACCAACGGCAGTGAGCAGACATTGTGCAACCCGGCCGATATGCCCGATCTTTCGACCGTCCGCGCGATTGAGGAACCGGTGGTGCGCGCCACCATTCTGGTTCCCGACGAATATCTCGGTGCGGTTTTAAAGCTCTGCAACGACCGGCGGGGCACGCAGGAAGAGCTGACATATGCCGGCAGCCGGGCGATGGTGGTTTATAAAATTCCTTTAAACGAAATTGTTTTTGACTTTTATGA
>CALXPZ010000031.1 GCA_944390375.1 uncultured Alphaproteobacteria bacterium
CATATTAAGAATGGCCTCGGCCTGATTTTCCGTCAGTTTGAACTCTGCCATCATGACGGATTTCGGGTCTTCTTCTTCGCGTATGATCTGGATGATGCGATCAAGGTTAAGATATGCAATCAGATACCCGCTTAAGATCTCCAGCCGGTAGTTTATTTTCTCCAATCGGTAATTTGTCCGCCGAATCAAAACGTTGTGGCGGTGATTTAAAAATTCGCGCAGAACTTCCTTGATTGACATAACCCGCGGAACACCATCAGAATCAAGAACATTCATATTCAGGTTAAAGCGGCTTTCGAGCTCGGTTTGCTTAAACAGGTGTTCCATCAGCAAATTGGCATCGACCAGCCGGCTTTTGGGTTCCAGCACAATCCGGATGTCATGTGCGGATTCATCGCGGATATCATTTAGAAGCGGGATTTTCTTTTCCAAAAGCAAAGAGGCTATTTTTTCAACCAATTTGGCCTTAGGGACCATATAAGGAATTTCGGTTACGATAATCTGATACTGACCGTGGCCGAGGTCTTCTTTTTCCCATTTGGCACGGATACGGAACACGCCTTTACCCTGACGGTAAGTGTCCAAAATGCTGTCAAACTTGTCGATGATATAGCCGCCGGTTGGAAAATCAGGGCCTTTTATCCGCCGGACAAGCGGTTCGATGTCGCATTCCGGATTATCAATCAGGTATAAAAGCGCGTCGCAGACTTCACTTAAATTGTGCGGCGGGATATTGGTGGCCATACCGACGGCGATACCGGCCGAACCGTTGCACAAAAGGTTGGGAACCATTGCCGGCATAACCACCGGCTCGCTTTCTTCGCCGTCGTATGTGTCCATAAAATCGACGGCATTGTCGTTTAAGCCTTCCATCAGGGCAATGGCAAATTCGGTCAGTCTGGCTTCGGTATAACGCATGGCGGCCGGGCCGTCGCCGTCGATGTTGCCAAAGTTGCCCTGCCCGTCTACCAACGGATAACGCACCGAAAAGTCCTGCGCCAGGCGCGCCATGGCGCCGTAAACGGCACTGTCGCCGTGGGGGTGATATTTACCGATGACGTCACCGACAACGCGGGCGCATTTTTTGAACCCCGATTTGGGGTCGAGATGCAGTTGGCGCATGGCATACAGCAGACGACGGTGAACCGGTTTCAAGCCGTCTCGGACGTCCGGCAGCGACCGAGACACGATCGTTGACATGGCATAAGACAGGTAGCGCTTGCTGAGCTCTTCGGCCAGCTGCACGTTTTTGATTTTTTCTTCGTTTTCTTGCATAGTTTCCCTTACAGGCCCAGATTTTCCAGCAAACTAGCACGGTTTTCGGGGAATTTCAAGCCGTGAACTTTAAAAAAATTTTTATTGAGGAAAAATCCCGTCATCTTCAGCAAATCCTCTATTTCCGCCGGCGCCGGAAAGTCGTTTTTATCCACAACGAAATGCGGGTACAAATAGAGCCGCGCCGCATACGGAGCCCCCGACTCCCGACATACCGCCCGGCCGCTTTTGGGGGAAACATAGGTCAGGTTTTCTTTACTGCCGGTTACGGCGCACTCGCTCAGGTCAAGCCCGATGCCGAGATAATCAAGCAGGAAAAATTCAAACAAAGAATAGTATGTCAGCCAGTTCTCTTTGTCTATAAAATTAAAAAAGTCGTCTATCCGATTGTAAAACAGTTCTAAATTTTCTTTTTCTGGCAAACAGGCCATGCACAACGAGCACAGGGACGACAAAGCGGCCAGTTTGGCGGGCGAGGCCATAAAATTAACGGCGGATGGCGCCAGCAGTTCCGTTTTCAGGCTGAGCATATTTTCTTCAATCCGGGCGTAGGCGTCAAAGCCTATCCGGTTGCCGGTCTGGTATATGCCGATATTCTTCCGGCTGCCGCCGCCTTTGACAAAGCCGCTGATTAAGCCGTGTTCCTTTGAAATCAGACTGATAATCAGCGAATTTTCGCCATAGCGGCGGACAGCGGTGATATATCCTTCGTCACGAAACTCCATTTTTTATATCCGAGTTCGCCGACCCTTCGGTTAATAGTCGTGAATGATGGTTTTGGTAATTTTGTCATAGGCCATCAGCTCACTGATCACCCGTTTCATATCTTTTAAGGCGATGGAGTTGGGGCCGTCCGACAAGGCTTTGTCCGGGTTTTCGTGGGTTTCCATAAACACGGCGGCCACACCGACGGCGACGGCGGCACGGGCCAAAACCGGCGCAAATTCTCTTTGCCCGCCGGAGCATCCGCCCAATCCGCCCGGTTGCTGCACCGAATGGGTGGCGTCAAAAATGACCGGACAGCCGGTATCTTTGGCCATCTGGGGAAAAGAACGCATATCGGTTATCAGCGTGTTGTAGCCGAAACTGGTGCCGCGCTCGGTAATGCAGACATTCGGGTTGCCGCTGTCAACCGATTTCATAACCAGGTTTTTCATATCCCAAGGAGCCAGAAACTGCCCTTTTTTGATATTGATGATTTTTCCGGTTTTGGCGGCGGCGATGACCAGGTCCGTCTGTCGGCACAGAAAAGCCGGAATTTGCAGCATATCGACGTGTTTGGCGGCAACGGCGCATTGTTCTCTTTCGTGCACATCGGTCAGAATCGGGCATCCGTACAGCTTTTTGATTTCGTCAAAGGTGCGCATTCCCTCCTCTATGCCGACGCCGCGGGGAGATTTGAGAGAGGTGCGGTTGGCTTTGTCGAAAGAAGCTTTGAAAATATAATTGATGCCGAGGTCTTTGGTTATCTCTACCATGGCACCGGCAATGTCAATCGCGTGCTGGCGGCTTTCGATTTGGCAGGGACCGGCGATGATGGCCAACGGCAGCCGGTTGCCGATTTCAAAATTGCCAATTTTGATAGTTTTTTGTGCTTCCATTTGTTTTTCCTTATCTTTTTGTTAGAATGTCCATTTCAGCCAGGCAAACAGAACGTTGCCGTCGTTTTTGACGCCGGGAACATAAGCCGCCTGCAGAGAAAGCTGTTTGTATGAAACGCCGGCGATCGGCAGCGGCAGAGGAACCGGTATGTACAAATATTCTTCCCTCTGGGTAACACCGAGCGTATATCCGACGCCGGCTTTCCAGTCGCCGGCATCATCCAGTCCCCAGTTGTAGAGGTAAGCATAGCCGATCATGGTTTCCGGATGAAAGTTTGAATCTTTGAAGACCATAGCATAGACGCCGTGCCATTCGTTGCCTTCCCAAAAACTGCGGCCATAGCCGATACCCCAGGGCTCTTCATTGTATTTGTCGATATGCTCGTCATCATAGAACAGGCGGTTGTGCCAGGTGCGGACGGGGACATAAAGATCGTGGTTGCCGCAGTTGAAAGCGTATTTTGAGTTTTCCCAGGCTTCGCTGAAAAAATCTTTGATAACGCCGGCTTCTGCCGAAAATGCAAATATCGTTGCAAAAAATGTTATTAATATCCTACTTTTCATACTCTTTTTCTTTTTGTGATCGAGAGCTTTGTATTTAATTATAAAAGGCGGCTGTTGTCAATTGCTGCTTTTATAAAAGCCACAAATAACGGATGGGGCGCAAACGGTTTTGATTTCAGCTCGGGATGAAACTGAACGCCGACAAACCACGGATGCTCCGGCCGTTCGACAATTTCCGGAAGCTTGCCGTCCGGCGATTTGCCGGTGATGAGCATCCCCGCCTTGCGGAGCAAAGGTTCATACTTAATATTAACTTCATAACGGTGGCGGTGTCTTTCGCTGATTTTTTCCGCCGCATAGATTTCTGCGGCTTTTGAGCCCGGCACCAGTATGCAAGGGTATGCACCAAGGCGCATGGTGCCGCCGAGATCTCCGTTTTTGCTTCGGATTTCTTTGGCGCCGTCTTTGTCCCACTCCGTCATCAGACCGACAACGGCCTCGCAGCCGGGATCCAACTCCGTACTGCCGGCGTTTTTGATGCCGGCAACGTTGCGCATGGTTTCAATAACCGCCATCTGCATACCGAAACAGATGCCGAGATAAGGAATGTTGTTTTCGCGTGCATAGCGGGCGGCGGCTATTTTCCCTTCGGTTCCGCGACTGCCGAAACCGCCCGGCACCAGAATGCCGCTGACATCGGACAAATAAGCGGCGGCTCCGTTTTTCTCCACATCTTCGGCGTCAATCCATTTGATTTTGACTTTGAAACGGTTGGCTATGCCGCCGTGGGTTAAGGCCTCGTTTAAAGATTTGTAGGCTTCAAGCAGCTGATATTTGCCGACAACGGCTATTCTGACCTCACCTTCCGGATTTTCCATAACATCCGCAATATGTTCCCACTTGCTTAAGTCGGCAGCAGGCACGTCGAGACCGAAATATTTGCAGACTTCCGCATCCAGTCCTTCTTTTGAATAGGCCATCGGTACATGATATATGGAGCGGGCATCGAGCGCGGCGATCACCCTCTCCTCCCGCACGTTGCAGAACAAAGCAATTTTGCGTTTTTCGTTTTGCGGAATTTCAATTTGCGAACGACACAGTAAAATATCCGGCTGGATACCGTATTCCTGCAACTGTTTCACCGAGTGCTGGGTCGGCTTTGTTTTTAATTCGCCGGCGGTCGGAATATAAGGCAAAAGCGTTAAGTGGACAAACATGGTTCTGTCACGTCCGAGCTCGTAAGCCAGTTGGCGGATGGTTTCCAGGTAGGGTTGCCCCTCGATATCACCGACCGTTCCGCCGATTTCGCACAAAACAAAATCTTCGTCGTTTAAGTCAGACAAGATGAATTCTTTGATTTCGTTGGTTACATGGGGAATAACCTGAATGGTGGCGCCCAGATAATCTCCATGGCGTTCTTTGTCGAGCACCCGCTGATAGATTTTGCCGGAAGTTACGCTGTCGTGCCGGGTGGCAGGAATGCCCGAAAAGCGTTCGTAATGCCCAAGATCAAGGTCGGCTTCGGTTCCGTCGTC
>CALXPZ010000032.1 GCA_944390375.1 uncultured Alphaproteobacteria bacterium
GCTGAAAGTCCTCATTTCTGACAGATTCCGTAATGTGTCCGAGCTTGGCGCCGAAAGCCGTTTCTGCCGGCGGCAGCAAAACTTCTTTTTCACAAACGCCGCAGGCGGCAAAATATCCCGCCAGCAGTCCGACCGCGGCGCTTTCGATATACCCTTCGCACCCCGTAATCTGTCCGGCAAAGCGGATATTGGGTTTTGTCTTCAGCCGCAATGTCTTATCCAGCAGCAGCGGCGATTTGATGAACGTATTTTTGTGGATTCCGCCGAAACGGGCAAACTCCGCGTTTTCCAGCCCCGGAATGGTGCGGAATATTTCTTTTTGTGCACCGTATTTTAGTTTGGTCTGAAAACCGACGATATTGCGCAGCGTGTCGGAAAAATTGTCCTGCCTGAGCTGCACCACCGCAAACGGACGCTTTCCGGTATGCGGATCGGTCAGCCCCACCGGTTTCATCGGGCCGAACAAAAGCGTGTCCCGGCCTCGTTCCGCCATCACCTCAATCGGCAGGCAGCCGTCAAAATAATTCGCTTTTTCAAAATCGTGAAATTCCGTTTTTTCGGCCGCGAGCAAAGCATCGACAAACTGGTAATACTGTTCTTCCGAAAGCGGGCAGTTAATATAATCCCGCCCATCTCCTTTGTCATAGCGCGACTGATACCAGGCCACATCCATGTTGATGCTTTCTTTGTAAACGACCGGCGCAATGGCATCATAAAAAGAAAGCGCCTGACTGCCCGTCTGCCGGAGAATGTCCTCCGCCAAAGGGGCGGAAGTCAGCGGACCGGTCGCAATGATAAATTCGCCCTCCTCCGGCAGCCGGCTGATTTCTTCTTCTTTCACGCTGACCAGCGGATGTGCGCGCAGACGACGGGTAATAAAATCCGAAAATACTTCTCTGTCCACGGCCAACGCGCCTCCCGCCGGCACTTTGCAGGCATCGGCCGCCGCCATCACCAGCGAACCGCACAAACGCATTTCCTGATGCATCAACCCGACCGCGTTATGCAAATAATCGTCAGAACGCAGCGAATTGGAGCAAACCAACTCGGCAAACCCCGGCAAACGGTGTGCGGGCGAATATTTTTGCGGTTTCATCTCATGGAGAACCACCGGAACGCCCCGGCATACCAACTGCCAGGCAGCCTCACTGCCGGCCAACCCGGCGCCGACGATATGAACGACTTTATCTTTCATACGACAATTTTCCTCACAAAAATTTATTTGATTTTATACCCGGGGGCTTAAAAAAATGTAAAGCTTCGCCGTTTTCTTGCGAAGAAAGAGATGTTTTCTTGTGGGTGTTATTAAAATAATCGTTTGCTATTTTCGGAAAATAAATATAGTATTGAAAAAAATTCTTAAAAAAAACAAAAAACCGGCTGATACAATGAAAAAATTTTTACTTTATCTTGCTGTTTTCTCAACCGTTTTCACCTGGAGTTCCCGGGCCGCCGACGATATGGACGCCATGCTTTTCGAGCCGGCGCCGAAAATTACCGCCGCCAAAAAGAAACCCAAAGCTCCGGCCAAAACCTCCATTTCTCCGTCGGTTGACGGCGGTGTGGTGATGAAACCGGAAACCATCAGCGAAGCCGAATTTGAAAATATAGAAGAAGCCCTGCCGGAAGAAAAAGCCCCCGCGCCGGCCATTAACCCCGGAAAAGCGCCCAAGACTGACACCGCCAAGGGCAAAAAGCAAAAATCGCTGACCGATGCCATTAAGGAAACCGCAGATAAAGAAGAAGAAAAAGGCTCTTCCTCGCCGCTTGCCGGCACCTGGGTTGAGCTGCTGGCGGAAAAAGCTCTTGCCCCCTCAAGCGACAAAGAAGAAGACGACGAACCGGAAGTCGGCAGTATCAATTTGGAAAATATGGTCAGCAATTCCCAAAAAGGCAACCGCCGCTCCAATGCCTCGGTTTTTGATATTTCCGGGATTATGCTCCGGATGACCCTGCCGCAGGCGGAAGCAGCCATGACCAAACGCGGCTTTAAGAAGATCTCGCAAAAATTTGAAATTCCGAACTTTATCAAATGGCGTTTTGAAGAGCAATGCCGCAACGCGGGCGTCGTCGGCTATGAACGATTGGCCAGCTGCGTGGTCAAAGCCGCCAAGGAAAACAACCATCAGTACGTGGAAAGCGAAAAGTTTGTCAAATACGACACGCAGGAAGAAGTCAGCATTAACTTAACCAGCAACTTTACCAACAACAAAATTTACAAAATCGTTTACAAAAGTATGTCTGCCCGCAAAATGCAGGGCAGCAGCCAGAAAATACAATATCTGCGGGATATAAAAATTTACGACTTCTGGCGCAAGATCAACCAAAAATACGGTGTTCCCGACAACAAAGAAGACGTCATCTGGGGGATGGGCGGCAACAAACCGTATATGAAAGCGGCAACCGGTTTTCTCCTTTTGGAAGACCCCATGCTCAAAGAGCTGGATTATACCCGGATGTCAAGGGAAGACCAAAAATATATGAACACCAACCTCTATAATTTCTAGGGAAAAAGATGAACGACGAAATCAATATCTCCGAGCTGATCTGCACCCGGATCAGCCATGACCTGATCGGCAATATCGGCGCCTTTTCCAACGCGGTCGAACTGCTGGAAGACGGCGATGACGATTTTATGGCCGAAATCCGCTCCACCTTAAAAACCAGCGCGGCCGTTCTGACCGCCCGTTTAAAGTTTTTCCGCATGGCTTTCGGCCTGACCAACGCCAACCTGGAAAATATTGAAATTGTCAAAAAAGCAACCGCCGACTACCTGCGCACCCTAAACCTGAACCACCCGGTCAACGCCGATATCAACATCATCAACAGTCCGTTCAACCGGGCGATAATGCTGGCCTGTATGTGCGCGGCGGAAGTCATTGTCCGCGGCGGCACGGTCAAAGTCAGCAGCACCCGCCAGGCCGTTATCATCTCGGCCATAAGCGATGCCCCGCTGGCGCAGGGAAAAATCTCGGCCATGCAAACAGTGCTGGAAGGGGGCACACCTGAAAACATTTCCCAATACGCCCCGCTCTATTACCTGCAAAAAATCTTAAACGACGAAGACCGGAAACTGACTATCAACGTCTTAAACGGCTTTTCTCTGCTGATCAGCTGATCACCGCTGCTTTTTTCCACAGAGTTTTTCGTCTTCAAATAAAAAATTCGTTTTCCCGCCGAGGCAGATAGTTTTCTTCAAGATACTTCCGGATTGCGGACATATCCAGCCGGCGGCAGCCGACCGGGCAGATACGGACGCATTTCATGCATTGGATACAGGACGCCGCATCACCGGTAAAATCTTCATTGATTGCCGCTGTCGGGCAGGCTTGCCGACACAGACCGCACTTAATGCAGCCCTCCTCCTTCGCCGGTGTCAACAACGGTTTTTCCCACTTTTTATAGGGAAAATTTCCCGGCACCCGCACCGGCGTTTTATCTTTTTTATCCTTTATCCGGCGGGCAAATTCGCGGATTGCGGGCAAATCGGCCTCGTCCGGACGCCCTTTCCCCAGACGCTCGCTGTAAACATGGGGAATGACCAACGCCGCCGCGGCAACGCAGACAAAACCGCGTTTTTCCATTTCCGTCTTCCATTCAAGCAGCATATCGTCATAATTGCGGTTACCGTAGCAGGCGCAAAGCACACAGGGCGTCCCGTTTCCTTTCAAACCGTCAAGCAGCCCCGGTATTTGTGGCAACCGTCCGCCATAAACCGGCAGTCCGAACACCAGCAGATCGCCGGTCGCAAATTCCCTGCTTTTGGCTCTTTCTTTGGGCAAAGTCAGATCTATGACGGCAAAATCCTGCCCCATCGCCTCGCACAACAGGCCGGTGGCCCGTTTTGTTCCGCCGGTCGGACTGAAAAACAAACGGTAATTCATCTTTTTCCATTCTCCCGAAATATCTTTTTAATTTTGTTTTCTGACAACAAAAACGGCGGAACACAGTTCCGCCGTTTTTTACTCTTCTTATTCGGCACTGATGGCATCAGGCTTTTCGGCGCCCGTGTCCTGCGCCTTTTCTTTATAAACCAGAACCGGCGCTTTCTTGCCGTCTATCACATCGGCATCAATAACGATTTCCGCCACTTCCTTTTTATCCGGAATATCGTACATCAGCTCCAGCAGTTTTTCTTCCATAATCGCACGCAGACCGCGGGCGCCGCTCTTGCGCTCAATGGCTTTGCGGGCAATTGCCGTCAGTGCGTCGTCG
>CALXPZ010000033.1 GCA_944390375.1 uncultured Alphaproteobacteria bacterium
GCTGACTTTGGAATAAAGGGCGTCGACGGCGTTTTTGGCCCGGCGCACGTTTTCTTCTTCGCCGTTGATGTGAATCCGGTTGCCGAAAGTGGCAATTTCCACATTTAAGGCCTGTTCGATGATTTTCAGGTTGCTGTCCTGCGGGCCGACCAGTTGCTGTACCAGCCGGTTGTTGAAAAGTTCAAATTCAATTTCTGCCATAGTTTCACCTGTTTTTTTAATTTATTGTTGAATGACTGTTCCGCTCAAAGAATTGACGGTTGCGCCGGTTATGCGTACCGGCAGGATTTGGTTGAGCCCCGCGCCGTCCGTCTGCGCGTGCAAGTTTTGCATGTAAGGCGTTCTACCGAATAACTGGCCTTTTTTTCGGCCCTTGCTTTCAAATAATACCGGCATAATTTTACCGATACATTCTTTATTAAAGCTTAATTGCATGGAAAATAATTTTTCCTGCAGGATATTTAAACGTTCGGCTTTTATTTTTTCCGGAATCTGGTCGGGGTAGACGGCTGCCGGCGTGCCCGGTCGGCGACTGTATTTGAAGGAAAAGGCCTGAATGTAGCCAACTTTTTCGACCATATCGAGCGTGTCGGCAAAATCTTCGTCGGTTTCGCCGGGAAAGCCGACGATAAAATCGGAAGAAAAGCCGATTTCGGGATTGGCATCTTTCAGCCTGCCGATGATTTCCAGATACTGGTTGCGGTCGTGCCGACGGTTCATGGCCTTTAGAATTTTATCGGAGCCGGATTGCAGGGGAAGGTGCAGATACGGCATCAGTTTTTTTAAATCCCGGTGGCAGGCGATGAGGTCATCGTTGACGTCGGCCGGGTAGGAGGTGGTATAGCGCAGGCGTTTAAGGCCGTCGATTTCGGCCAGCCGTCTGAGCAGATAGGCGAGATCCCGTTCTTTGCCGGTGTTGTCTTCGCCGTGGTAAGCGTTGACGTTTTGCCCGAGCAGGTTGATCTCAAGCGTGCCGGTTTCTACCAGCCGGCGGGCTTCTTTTAAGACCTCTTCCACCGGGCGGGAGGTTTCTACCCCGCGGGTATAGGGGACAATGCAGTAGGTGCAGAAATTGTTGCAGCCTTCCTGGACGGCAAGATAAGAGCAACTGCCTTCAGAACGATTTTCCGGCAGGTGGTCGAACTTGCTTTCGGCCGGGAAATCGGTGTCTATGATGCAGATATTTTTGTCGCGGGCAATTTTTTGCAAAATTTCGGGAATGCGGTAATAGGTGAGCGGACCGGTGGCAAAATTGACAAACGGCGCCCGTTTGGCGATTTCTTCGTCTTCCGCCTGGACGACGCAGCCGACAACGCCGATGATGGTTTCAAGACCGGCGGCTTTGCGTTCTTCTTTAATCAGGTTGATGCGCCCGAGGTCGGAAAAAAGCTTTTCCGCCGCTTTTTCCCTGATGTGGCAGGTGTTGAAAATGATGAGGTCGGCCCCGGCCGGCGTATCGGCCGGCGAGTGTCCCATGTTTTGCAATATTCGGGCAATGCGCTGAGAATCATAAACATTCATCTGGCAGCCAAATGTTTTGATGTAATATTTCACCTGTGTCAGATACCTTTATCTATTTTGTTAAACGCGCGTATAATACTCCCATCTCTTTTCTTTTTCAAACCTTTTTTCCAAAGATTGCGGACAGAGATTTCAAGGACGGCTGTTTTCTGGTAAATTTCCTTTTTTTGTTGCCAAAGAAGAAGCTCTTTGTTATGATTGCGGCATTATCGCGGTTTAATTTTTTAGGAGAATTTCTTATGGATCCGCATTTGAAAGAAATGCTTGAACAAGACGAAGATACAAGGATTGCTTACCTGAAAGCTTTTACCCGACTGGCTTGTGCAGACGGTAGTTTTGATGAAAACGAAAAGCTGTTTATTAAAAATTTGGCAAAAAATTATGAAATATCGGAAAGTAAAATTGATGATATTCTGGCAGCAACCGATGACGATACAATCATAGAAGGGGTTAAAAAAATCAAAAACAGAAAGATTGCGTTGGGATTGATTAGGGAATTGTGTATCCTTGCCCATGCCGATGATGAACTGACGGATGATGAAACTCTGTTTATCGGACGCGTCGGTCAGGCAATGGGAATTGAACTTGATAAAATCGAACAAATCAGTAACTGGGTTATTGATAAAATTATTTTGGCAGAGGAAGCTAAGATTATTTTTGAAGAAGTCTGACATTTTATGATGACCACCAAGGAGATTTTGTTATGGACGGGGCCGGAAACGCAAATCAAATAAAAGAACGATTGGAACGTCTGCGTCATATGCAGCTGAATCGTCAGGATACATTGGACAGTTCAAAAAACATTATCATGCGGGCCGTGCAACAGGAGTATCCCGATCTCGGCCGACAGGAGGCCGAAAAGGTAACCCGCGAATTGGTGCTTGCTCCCAAAAAATCGAGTATTAAAATCGGTGAAAAAGAGGTGCCGGTAGCCGATTTGCAGTTTCAAATCGCGATGACGATCGAAACGCTCGGTTCGGAAACCTCTTCCGAGCAGGAATATTTCAGCTGGTTTACGGAATCATCGGAAATTATACAGCACATGAATGACGGATTTGTTTCCGACGAAGATTTGGAGGAAAGAAACGAGTGGTTGGAAAATTCTTATGCCCGGGAAGCCGAATTGCTGACCTGTCTCGGCTTGTTTCAGAGCTGTGCGTTTCCCGAGGCAAAGCGGCATTATAACAATCTTTACAACAAACTGGTCAAGCTGCGGCAGATACGCAGCAGTATTAAGGAAAGCACGGCTAATAAAGCCGACAATCCCAAAGAAGTTGACATGAAACAAAAAGAAAACGCCTATAAAAAAGCGGTGGTTTATGTTGCCGCCATGCGTGAGTTTTTAAAAAAACAACCGCGTTGGAATATGTCCCGGCGGACACTGTTGAAGCTCAATATTTATCATGGCAATGACGATGAATTGGCCGATGATTATGATGATTTTTACGACATATACGATAACGATGATCTGCAACAGCAATATGATGCATATCAAAATGAAAACGAAGATGATGCCAGAGATTTGTTTTTCCGGTTTGACGATGCGTTGAAGAAAGATGTTCTATTCCATTGGGACGATGATCGCGAGCCCGTTTACGGCAGAAGTCTGGCGGAAGAATTTATCGAACGGGCGGAAATCAAGCATTCGGAGAAAAATGCGGAAGACATCAGAGAGCGGATTGCGCAGCTTTCCGGTCGCCGGCCGCCGCTGAAAAGTAATTCGCTCGGCTATAACATGGATCGCGCCAAAGCTTTTGACAGCGTTCATTACAACTCTTTGCTTTCTAGCCGGCAATATGCATAAAAAGCTGGACAAGATTCCGAATTTTGTTTAAGTTGTGTGTGATCAAGATTATTTAACCGTAAGGAGTTTTTTTATGGCTGCTTTATTTGAACCGTTCGTTTGGATGTTGGGGATTTTGGCTGATATTTGTTTTGCGGTTGTGCTGGCGGAAGTTGTTCTGCACTGGCTGCTTCATTTCAAAATCGTGGATGCAAAAAATGCGTATGTGGAAAAAGCAACACAGCTTTTGACCAAAGCAACAAGGCCTTTTTACAAAAAAATATCGGAAAAAGTTCCTCCCGTTTCAGGGGTTGATTTTTCACCTTTTATCCTGCTTTTGGTGCTGTTGTTTATCAGCCGTTTTCTGTATCGGCTTGATATGATGCTTATGTCTTAAGGCGTAAGAAACGGACGTTTTTTCGGGCAGCCCGGCTGCCCGATTGTTTTTTGAAAAAATGTTTTACGAGGAAACAGATAAAGGAATAATTATTCGTTTACGTTTGACGCCGAATGCCGCGGCGACGGGCGTTAAAGGGCTTTTTTTTGATGAAAAGGGTATTGCCAGTCTGAAAGTGTCGGTGGTCAGTCCGCCGGAAAAAGGGCGCGCCAACAAAGAACTTATACGATGGTTGGCAAAAACGCTCGGGACGGCAAAATCGGAAATAGAATTTATCAGCGGGGAGACATCCCATTATAAAAAGCTGCTGATTAAAAACGGCGGGGCTGATGTCCGCCGGCAGATAGAGGAGTGGAGCAGGGAATATGACAGCGCAAATAATTGACGGAAAAGCAACCGCGGAAAAAATCAGAAACGAGCTGGCCGAACGGATTGCCGGCTGGGAGGTTAAACCGTATCTGGCCGTTATTCTGGTCGGCAACGATCCGGCCAGCCTGATATATGATCGCAACAAGCAAAAAGCGGCGCAGGCGATGGGCATGGCCTGCGATATTTATCATCTGCCCGAAGAAACAAAAGAAGACGAGTTGGTTGAGCTGATTGAACGTTTGAACGGCGAGCCGCGGGTGAACGGAATTTTGGTTCAGATGCCGCTGCCCCGGCATATCAATTCTTCCCGGATTATAGAAACGATTGCCCACGAAAAAGACGTGGACGGTTTCGGTCCCTATAACGCCGGTCTGCTGCACGAAAATGATCCGCGGGCCATGGCGGCGGCAACTCCGAAAGGAATTTTATATCTTTTGGAGCAGACGCTGGGTGATGTAACGGGCAAACACGCGGTGATCATCGGACGTTCCAATATTGTCGGCCGGCCGCTTTCTTCTCTCCTGCTTAACAAAAACTGCACGGTTACCGTTGCTCACAGCAAGACGGTCAATCTGCCGGCTCTGGCTCGGCAGGCCGATATTCTGGTGGCAGCCTGCGGTCAGCCGAAAATGGTAAAAAAAGACTGGGTTAAAGAGGGAGCAACGGTGATTGACGTCGGCATTAACCGGATAGACGGCAAATTGTGCGGTGATGTCGATTTTGACGAAGTAAAGGAAAAGGCGGCGTATATTACACCGGTGCCGGGCGGGGTCGGTCCGATGACGATAGCCATGTTGCTGGATAATACCTGTCAGGCTTATCTAAACCAAAATTACAATCTTAAAAAATAACCGGACGCTATTATATTTTCTCCAAGTTGTTTATTTTTGAACCGAAAGGAAAAATAAAAGCATGGAGCAGCCGGAGCGCGTATTTATGATTGATAACGGCAGTGCAGACGACGGACGTTATCAGCATCTGTTGGAAGATCACGGATATGAGGTGTTTGCAACCAACAATGCCTATAAGCTGATTCGGTACGCAGAGGAACTGCATCCCCGTTTGTATGTGGTGGATAATGATACCAGAGATGTTGATGCCTGGCAGGTGCTGACATATTTGTCGGACAATCATTATCTGGAAACGGCGCCGGCAGTGATGTTGAATACCGAACCCTTATCTTCCCGCGTGCGCAAGGGGGCGGCTCATTATTTCCCCCGCCGCGACAACGGACTCTTTTTGTTGGAGATTGCCGATGCTTATTGCCGCGGAAAACAAAATTATCGGGTTTTGCTGTTGGAGGATTATTTGCCGTCTTCCGAATATGCGGGAGAGATAACCGACGGGTATCAGATTTCCTGTTTTAAAGTATATGATGTGTACGGGGCACAGATGTTTTTGCAGAGAAATACGCCGCAGGCACTGATTATTCATTGCCGACGGGAGAATTATGATAATCTGCGGCGGCAAATTGATTTTGGCAATACCTTTTATGTGGAAAACCGTGGAAATATGGAAAAATTGGTTTCTTTTCTGATGTAATATATGTTATAAACCTGTCTGGTGGAAAAACGACAGGGGAAACCGAATGAAAATATTGCATAAAATGTATGATTGGTTAATTGCCGCAGCGTCCGGACGCTATGCCATGCCGGTTTTATTTGTCGTTGCTTTTATTGAAAGTTCGTTTTTCCCGATTCCGCCCGATGTCATGATTATCCCGATGGTTTTGGCAGCCAGGGATAAAGCATGGAAAATTGCCGGAGTTGCAACTTTTGCCAGTGTTATCGGCGGATATTTCGGGTATGCCATCGGCTTTTACGGTTACGACCTGATTGCCAAGCCGATTTTGGAATTTTACGGTTATGCCCATCAGTTTGAAGTGTTTAAAGAATATTATCACGAATGGGGGGCGTGGATAGTGTTCGGCGCGGGATTGACGCCTTTCCCCTACAAAGTGGTTACGATTGCAAGCGGCGCCGTCGATCTGAATTTGTGGGTTTTCGGTATTGCATCGGTTATTGCGCGTGGTATGCGGTTCTTTTTCGTAGCCTGGTTGCTTAAGAAATTCGGTGCGCCGATCCAGGTGTTTATCGAAAAGAACTTAGGCATGCTTACCATTGTGTTCCTGTTGCTTTTGCTGGGTGGTTTTGCCGCCGTTAAATATATGTAAGCTTTGTCCGTAGAAAACAAAACCCCCGTGAACGGGGGTTTTTGTTTATCTGGCGGTTAATCTTTGTGGCGGAAAGTGATTCTTCCTTTGGTCAGATCATAAGGGGTCATTTCAATATCAACTTTATCTCCGACCATGACGCGTATGCGGAATTTGCGCATTTTGCCAGCCGTATGGGCGAGAATCTCAACCCCGTTTTCCAATTTGACCCTGAACATGGCGTTCGGCAATTTTTCGATAACCGTGCCGGAAAGTTCCAGTAATTCTTCTTTCATACAATACAACCTCGTTGTTTTTTTCTGCTATGTGTATAAACCTTAAATTTTATTTTGGCAAATTATTTTTGCGGCGCCTGTAAAAAAATGTGATTTTTTATTAGGCAAATATTAAGAATAGGAATATATGTATCTAGAAAAAGAAAATATTGGGACAACCGGTATGAAAAAAAACGAATGGAATGACAGCGGCAGTTTTTTCCCGGAAGAAACTTACGCCGCGTTGATAAACTGGGATGATCAGGAAATAGCCTTTGTAAAAGGCGAGGAAGTTGCAGGTACGGAAATTTGGCGGGTATATGCCGCCGACGGCACCCAGCTGGCAATAGCCGACAGCAGGGATGCCGCGTTTATGCTGGCTCGCCAGAACGACCTGGAACCCAAGAGCGTTCACTGAGCGGAGTGTTTGCCGGAGTGCTTCCCGGTCGATTTTTCTTTGTTTTTTAACCGTTCGATTTGTTTTTCAACGGCATCTTTGTCAAAAGACGGGACGGAAACGGAGCCGAGACCGTCTTTTATTTTTTTGAGTGTGGCCGTACGGTTGAATTCTCCGCTGTCGTCTTTGAGGCCAAGCGCGTGATTCCATTGAAACACAGCCTCTCTTTTTCGTCCGACTTGCCAGTAGGCATCGCCGAGATGGTCGTAAATGACGGCTTCGGAAGGCGACTGATCAGATGCTTTTTCCAAATATTTGACAGCTTCTTCATAGTGGCCGGTTTTATAAAAAGCCCAGCCCAGACTGTCGGTAACCGTTCCGTCTTCAAGAGCAGGATTGTAGGCGGAAACAATCAGTTCAAAAGCTTCTTCCAGATTTTTGTTTTGTTGCAACAGTGTATAGCCGAGATGGTTTTCGGTAATTCGGTTCGGACGTATTTTCAAAACCTTGCGGAGATATTCTTCCGCCTGTTCGCTGTCATTGGCGGCACCGTAAGAAATGCCGATGGCAAAGTAAAGCGGCCAGATTTCCGAAACATTGTTGTCGGGGTAGCAGTCCGCCGCTTCCTGATAAAAACGGGCGGCTTCCAAATATCGCTGATTGATTCTGGCTATTTCTCCGAGGTTGGTCAGAATATCGGGATTGGGCGGATATTTGTTATAGAGTTTTCGGAATATTTTTTCCGCTTCGTCGTTTTTTCCGAGGTACATCATGTTTTTGGCGATTTGAAATTCCGCGGTGTAATAGGCATAACTTTCGGTCGGCACTTTTTTGTATGTTTCGATTGCTTCGGCGTATAATTTTCTTTTTTCAAGAACGGCAGCCGTGAACAGAAGCGGCAGCGGATAATCGGGGGCGCAGTATGATGACAGGGCGGCAAACAGAATCGCCAGATCGCTGTTACTGCCTTCCTGCTGCATCATCAGTGCTATGCTGAACAAGGCATCGGCCAGTCCGTTTTCAGGAGTGCGGAGAATTGGCGCCGTTTTCGAATCGGATTTTTTAATCTCGTCGATGATCGTTTTCATCATCAGGTTATCTTTATTTATGGCCAGGCTGGCGGCTCGCAGCGCTTTGTCGGGTTCGTTGCGGCGCAGATAGAAATTGGAAATGACTTGCAACTGGAATACGGCCAGTTCCATATGGCGGAGATTCATCAGGGAAGTATAATGCGCTTCTGCCGCTTTGTCATTGCCGAGGTAGTCGTTAATGGCTCCGGCGTGAAAAAGATACAACGGTTTGAGAGCCGGGTTTGAGGCAAGCGGAGCCAGGGCTTTCAGCGCTTTTTTCCCTTCTTTGAGACCGGCATAGTTCCAAGCTGAAATGAAGGGGATGAAGAAGGCGTCGGCGGCCGGATTGTCGCATTTGTTTATGGTGTCGATAGCCTCCCGGTACTGTCCGAGTTTGGTCAGGTTAATTGCTTCTATCGTGTCAATAAACGGGCTGTCATCGCCTTTTTCTCTGGCCATGCGGGCATAGCGGACGGCTTCATCGATGCGTCCCTGTGCGGTCAGAAGAATATAAAGCTGGCTGGAAATCATTTGATTGTCGGGGACGTAAGGAGCGGCAGCTTTGTAGAAATCGGCCGCTTTGTTCAGGTCGTGTCGGATGTGCGCCACCCGTCCGGCAAGATAGCTGCCGTAGTTGCGATAACCGTCAGCCGAATCATCTTCCGCGGGCTGTCTTTCTTCCATTTGTAAAACAGAAGCGGTATCAACCGCAGGCTTTTCCCGTTGAAACAACGAACAGGATCCGGCAACGGCAATCCCGATCAAAATGGACATTATAAAGGCAATTTTTTCGAACACTTTTATTACTCCGTTCATTGAGTGGCGGCTCCATTTTAGTTCAGACTCGCGTATCATACAACATAAATATAATAATATGAAGATAATTTAATTATTTGTTTGCAAAAGAAAACGGAAGAGCATAGCATAAGGCCATGATGAACGAAAGAGAATTGTTGGAGTGGTATCTGGCGGCCGGCGTTGACGCAATTTGCGGCGATATGCCGGGGTGTCTGTTGCCGGAAAAACCGGCGGCGGCCGTTGCCGAAAACGATGTCCGGCAGCGTCCGGCAATTACGGACTTGGCGCAGATGAGCCTGAAAGCCTGTAAAAACGCGCGGGATATTTGCGAGGCGGCAACAACGCTTGAGGAACTGCGGGCGGCGGTGGAGACTTTTGACGGTTGCTCACTGAAACTGACTTCTAATAAAACGGTGTTCGGCGGCGGCAATCCGGCAGCCAGAATTATGATTGTCGGGGAGGCGCCAGGGGCGGACGAAGACAGAATCGGGGAACCGTTTGTCGGCCGCAGCGGGCATTTGCTGGATAAGATGCTGGCAGCCATCGGTTTGAACCGGGAGAGCGTGTACATTACCAACGTTTTGCCGTGGCGGCCACCGGGAAACCGGACGCCGACCGATGCCGAGGTGGCCGTCTGTCTGCCGTTTCTCAGGAGGCAGATTGAGCTGATTAAGCCCGAATTTTTGCTGATTTTGGGCGGCAGTGCCGCCAACAGCCTGCTGGATAACGAAGAACCGATTTCGCGGCTGCGCGGAAAGTGGCTTGAATATAAAACCTTAAAAGGTGATGCAATCGCCCTTTTGGCCAGTTTTCACCCGGCATATCTGCTGCGTAATCCGGCTCAGAAGGCAAAAGTTTGGAGCGATTTGCTCCGACTGTCCCAAAAAATGCACAATAATTAGGTCTTTGTTCATATTTTGTTGGTAAATTTAAAAAAATTGAATTATTATCAGGTAAAATTTAATATAACTTTTTTAAGGAAAGCGACAATGAGGATTAGCACAAAAGTTTTCAGTCTGGCTCTCGGAGCCGTGTTGGCGGCCAATATCAACCCGGCATGGGCTCAAAAAGCGGACACTGCCGCCAATGCTGCCGATGATGAGGAAAAACAGGAAGAAATTCTGTTTAAAATTCATGACATCGTTCCGGTTCAAAACCGCGAGGGAGAGGTTATTGCCTGCGATTTTAACACAACCGTATATAACCGCTCGACTTTCACCTTAAGGGAAGCTGTATTGGATTTTACCTGGAAAGATAAGTCGCTTGAAGATGTTATTAAGGCAGAAAAAGAAGAAGATGCCGAAAAAAACAATAATTCCGGTCGGGCATATTCCGAAACGGAACGTCGTACTTCTCAGGAAGTAAACGTTCAGGTCGAGGTTCCTTCCATTAAGCCTTATCGGCAGGTTACGCTTAACAACCGCGTTAACAGTGATCGTTGTTTTCTGCTGATCCAGAATGTTGAGTTTGAAGTTCAAAACTGCTCGGCGGAAGGTGTCGCTTCCGGCGGCAGAAGCTCACGCCGCGGCGGACAGAGAAACAGCTGCACCAAATTGTTTAAGTATGTATCTCCGGAATCTGCCCAGTACTATATGGATTTTAAAGAAATTACTCCCGATGAGGAAAAAGCTAAGGAAGATGCCGCAAAACAGGCCAGCAAAAACGAGGTCGTTGATATCTATACCAAAACCGTTAACAGCCTGAATTCCGCAAGCAGCATTATTTCCGGAATCAAATAGACATCTAAGATTCTAAAATACGACAGGAGGCCTTATGAATAAAAGACAAATATTCAGAATGATCTCATTTTCTGTCGTCGGTATGCTTTTGTCCGGGGCTGCCGAAGCGCAGTATTTCGGTTCGGCGCCGGCCGGTGAGATTTCTTCCTCGCAAAAATATCAGAAACAGCCGGCTGCTCAGCAACGAGCCGAGCAACCGGCTGACAACAGATATTCGGTTGTCGATACGGAAGAAGAAAAGAAAGAAACATCCGTTGAAAAGCAACCGGTCAGTTCGCCTTTTGATTATGCCTACGGCAAAAATACGCAGCCCAGGCAGGTCGCTCCGGCCAAACAACCGTATCGTCGCTATTCGACCGTCGGCGGTGTTACGGTGGAGACAACAGAGGAACACGAAGAAGATGAGCTGATCATGCTTTATATGAAAAATTTTCGTGTTTACCGCAGTCCGTCCGGTCAAACGCGCTGCAGCGCAAGGTTTGCCGTGCTGACGACGCTGCCGGTCAGGCTGACTAACCTGAGTTATCGCCTGAAGTGGCAGGATATGGAAACGACTCTGACTTTTACCGATGTTGAGCCGGGGATCGAAAATCATTTTGACTACGGCCTGCTCGGCGACGGATGTTACGGCATGGACAGGCAGCCGAACATTATCGTTAACCGCTGCCGGGCAAAAGGAATGACACAACGCCAGTGTGCAAGCAAAATACGCTGGATTAAGGAATTATAGTTTTTGGGCACGGGTATAAAATTGAAAAAGTTGTTGATATTGTTTTTGGCGCTGCTGGTGTTCCCTCAGGGAGCGCAAGCGGCGTCAAAAAGTTTTAAAATAATAGACGAAAGTCTGTATCGGCAAATTTTGCAAAAAGCAAAAGTGAGCGAAAACGACGTTGCTTTGTACCATGATATTTTTGAGGCTGTTCGGGAAGGAAAAATCGAAGAAGCCGAAAAATTGCAGAAAAAACTGAAGAGCACAGCCTTAAACGGGCATGTGCTGGCGGAGAAATATCTGAATAAGAATTATAATTCTTCTTATTGGGAGCTCCGCGACTGGCTGAAAAAATATCCTTATCTGCCGCAATACGCGCAGATCAGCAGCCTCTCCGTCGTTAAGGCACCCGGTTATAAGCCGGAGCCGGCCAAGCCGGAAGAAAAGAAAATTTATGCTTCTTACAGTTGGTATAAGGATAAATATACGGGACTGAAAGAGGGGGACCGCGCTTATGTCAAATCCAAGACACTGGAATTTTTGCAGGCCATCAGAAGCAGTCGCCACAACGATGCTGTTAAGATATTGGAAGATAAAAAATTCAAAAAAATAATGCCGGTTAAAAGCTATGATGCCATGAGCGCCACTTTGGCATCGGCTTATTTTTTGGAAGGGGATAACAAAAACGCCCTTAAATGGAGCAAACAGCCGATTGTACGGAGCAAAGACGCAACAGCCTGCTGGTATGGCGGTCTGGCTGCGTGGAGAGAAAAAAACTATAAGCTTGCGGCCGACTATTTCGGCCGGTTGGCCGGTTTGAAAAATAATGACGAGTGGCTGGTTGCGGCCGGCGCCTATTGGGCATATCGCGCCAATATGAAACTGAAAAATCCGGACGGGGCAACTAAAAACCTGCGGATTGCCACCTCTTTTCCGCGGACATTTTACGGTATTCTGGCCAATTATATGTTGACCGACAAGGTGGAATATGACTGGAAGATGAAAAGCCATTTCAATAAAATCAGCGACGGTTCCTATAAGGCGGAAATATTGTCGTCGCCGACGCTCAGGCGGGCGGTTGTGTTGCTTTCGGCCGGACAAAACGATCTGGCGGAAAGAGATTTGCGGTACAATTATTCCAAACTGAACACCCGGCAAAGAGAGTTGCTGCTTTATATCAGTGCACAGTACAGCCTGGCAAACCTCAGTTATATTACGGCCGACCGGCTGAAAGATTATAAAAAAGGCAGGGTGTACAATGCTTTTATGTATCCTTATCCGGACTGGAAACCGGAAAAGGGATGGCAGGTCAATCCGGCTTGGATATGGGCGCTGGTTCGTCAGGAATCGCTGTTTTCTCCGACGGTTGTCAGCCATGCCGGCGCCTGCGGGCTGATGCAGGTGATGCCGGCGACGGCGGCAGAGGTAACCGAGGATAAAAGTTATAAAAAAGACTGGCAGCCGTTGTTTGACAAAGATGTCAACCTTGCCATCGGGCAGGATTATGTCAGCCTGCTGCGCAAAAAGGATTTTGTCGGCGATAATCTGATTTTTTTGGCGGCCTCGTACAACGGTGGTCCTCATAACCTGAAAAAATGGCTGGAAAAAATTGATTATGACGGTGATCCGCTGTTGTTTATGGAAATGATCCCCTGGAAAGAAACGCGCCTTTATGTCAAGCGGGTCATTACAAATTACTGGATATATTCTTCCCGGCAGGGGCAAAAGCCGCAGAGCCTGCAACAGCTTCTGGAAGGGAAGTGGCCGCTTTTGGATGAGATTAAATAGCAGTCGAGTTTTTTGTTTTACCGGGGAGCACAAACAACGGTTCCCCGGTTTTTAGTTTTGGGAACAGCTATATTTTGTCAAAAACAACATTTCAAAAAGAATAAATAACAGGATTTTGCTTGAAAAATATGACAAAAAAATATACAATAAAAGCATAATCAAATTAGTCTATTTAATTTTTTTCTTAATTATTTTCTTATATTTATATCATAAAAACGGGTTTTGCCTTTTTTACTGATTATAATTATCGGAAAATTTGAGTGAAAACTTAAACAGACCGATGATTGTAACGTGAAAAGTCTTTCGCGTTTCAAATAAAGAAGATATGTAAAACCTAAAAAATTTTTTGTTTATGATCTTAAATATAATTTTCACGATCATCTTAGTATGCTTCATATGGGGTATAGTTAAAGGACTAGTTGGAAACATACTCAGCTACATCCTCGAATTAGTAATTACTGCCTTTATAGGAGCATTCCTCGGGTGGTTGATCGGTGTATGGTACATAGGCGCGCTTGCGGGCGCAGTTTACGTACTGTATTGTTGGATTTTTGGCAAATATAACCGCCTTTTGGGTTGGTGGATTTGCCGTTAATCCGGAAAAGCGTTGTTCTTTTATCAAAGGAACAGCGCTTTTTTATGCTCTGAACGCTGCTGTTATGGGGCGTCGGATGACCGAAGGACCGGCGGATATTCTAAGGCGGAGGCGAGTTTCGAATTCCGCGCTTTCCGGGAAAAGTTTGTTGAATGATCAATGGTACTGGCAGAGTGTTGATCGGACTGTTTTTCTTTTTTCGTAAATTCTTTTTTTTCAGCCGTTGAAACCGTGTTAAGGGCGATTATATCATTAGCATAATGTGATGAACAGAGGAAGACAACGATGGAGCTCTATTTATTTATCGCCTTGTTTTTAATTTATATTCTGACCTCATTGATGGCAAACAAGGCCGTTATCCGCAAGGTTTTTCTGGCGGCTTTTCTGATCTCTTTTGTGATTACCGCGGCGGCGGTCGGGTTCCTCAGGCTGAGCAATCAGGACGTGATGATGAATGCGGCCGAACTCAGCTGGTATTATATTCTTTATTTGTCGGCATCGATGATGGCCGCGTTGGGGGTAATCAATCTGTGGATGTTTCGCCGGCAGGCATGGAAAATTTTGTTTGCCAAAACATCGGAAGAAAATACGGGGAAGGAGGAGGATAACAGCCGGTTCAGTTGACTTTGCGAATGTAAATCGGTTGGACGGATTTGCCTATGTTAACGGAATATTTGTGAATCCCTGGAAGGGAAAAGCAACCGGACGCGTTTAAGATCCGGCGGACCAGATCCGGCGTCCGGCTGTGGATGAGGTAGGAGTTTTTGTAAGCTTTTACCCGGGTGAAGGGGATTTTTCTGGCGGTGTTGAGAGCTGTTGACAGGTCGGGCCAGCCAGGGCAGCCGATGATGTCACGGTTATAGCGGATGACACCGTCATGAGGACCTTCCTCTTCAATCTCTTTCCAGGTTTTGCCCAGCAGAAACAGCAGGTTTTCGTTGGTTTCGGCAGGGGTGTCGCTGGCGTGGACAAGGTTGCCGCCGGTCAGCTGACGATATTTCTTCTTGCTGTTTATGGGGTTGATGTTGACGCCGTTAATATATTGCGGCGCGGTATCATATACGAGGTAGAGCTTAAATGCGCCGGTGCCGACTTCTCTTTCTTTACAACAGCCTTTAGGGAGTTTTTTGCCGTAAAAACGCGCCAGATTTTGGGCGAAATATGTCGGTGTCCAGCAAATTTCGTAAACCCGGAAAATTTCAAAATTCTTTTTTATGTCCACGGCAATTTGTTTTTCCAAAAAACGGGCATTTTGCCAAATGATAAAAAGGTATGGTTCTTTTTGCATAGTCTGTTTATTCCGGAAGGTAACGTTTTTTTATTATAAGATTGTTTGCGCTTGGGCGCAACACAAATTGTAAATAGTGTGTAAAATCTAATCGGGGCTTGTATTTGCAGATAGTTTGGCTATGATGAAACTGCCCCGGAATTTAACTTTTGGATAAGTGAGGATTTTTTTATAATGATGAAAGTTGCTATTGTCGGAACCGGATATGTCGGGCTGCCTACGGGCGTGGGGCTGGCTGAACTCGGAAACAAAGTGGTTTGCGTTGATAAAATCGAAGATAAAATCAATCGGCTTAACCGTGGCGAGCTGACACTTTATGAAGACGGACTGGAAGAGTTGTTTAAAAAAAACGTGGCGGCCGGTATGCTCAGTTTTACCACCGATATGGAAACGGCGGTTAAAGATGCCGATATCGTGATGTTGGCGGTCGGAACTCCTCCGCATCCGCTGACCAAAGAGGCCGATCTGAAATATATTTATGCCGCGGCGGCCGAGTTGGCGCCGTTTTTGACCGGCTATACGGTGGTGGCAACCAAATCGACGGTTCCCGTCGGCACCGGCGATGAAGTGGAGGAAATTGTCCGAAAAAATAATTCAAAGGCTGATTTTGACGTGGTTTCGCTGCCGGAATTTCTGCGTGAAGGTTTTGCCATTCACGATTTCTTTAACCCGGATCGGATTGTCATCGGCGCCGAAAGCGATAAAGCACGGAATATGCTGTTGGAGCTATACCGTCCGTTTGCCGGAAAATGCGAATTTTTGTGCGTTAAACGCCGCTCCTCGGAAACAATCAAATATGCTTCCAACGCCTTTTTGGCCATGAAAATCCATTATATTAACGAAATGGCCGATTTCTGCGAAAAATCGGGTGCGGATATCCGGGAAGTGGCAAAAGGCATGGGACTTGATTCCCGTATCGGCAAAAAGTTTCTGAACCCGGGGCCGGGCTACGGCGGTTCGTGTTTTCCCAAAGATACCAACGCCATGGCGCAGATGGGCAAAAAATACGGCACCCGTCTTAATCTGATTGAAACCACGATTGCCGAAAACGATGCCCGCAAAGCACGCATGGGACAGAGGGTAATTGAGACAATCAGAGAACATCCCGAAGGCAAAATCGCCGTGCTCGGGCTGGCCTTCAAAGGCGGCACCGACGATTGCCGGGAATCGCCCGCGATTGACATTATCAAAGAAATGATCAGGCATTCTCGCAATATTAGGGTTTATGATCCGAAAGCGCTCGCAAATGCCAAGGCGATCCTGAATAATACCGTCAGTTATGCCGAAAGCGTGGAAGAAGCCTGCAAAGACGCCGAAGTGGCGGTGATTTTGACGGAATGGGAAGATTTTCGCCATCTTGATCTCGCCCGGCTGAAAAAAATTATGCGCTGTCCGAAAATTGTCGACATGCGCAATATGCTCTGCGGCGAAGAAGTTGTTGCCGCGGGGTTTGACTATCAATGTATCGGGAGAAAATAAAAATGAAGGTTCTGGTCATCGGCGGCGCCGGATATATCGGTTCGCACGTCGTCAAAGCACTTTTGGAAGCCAATGCTTCGGTAACCGTTTATGATGATTTGTCCACCGGACACAAAATCAATTTGTTTGCCAAAGCTGCTTTTGTCGAGGGCAGCATTCTCGATTACGGCAGGCTGGAGCAGACCATGCGGCAGGGGTTTGATGCCGTGGTACATCTGGCGGCCAAAAAGGCAGTCGGGGAATCTATGGAAAATCCGGAACTTTATGCCGAAAACAACCTGATCGGCATGGTCAATATCCTGAACGCCATGTCCAAAAGCGGCTGCAAAGTGTTGGTGTTTTCTTCGTCGGCTGCCGTTTACGGTATGCCGGAGTATCTGCCGGTTGACGAGAATCATCCCTTGAACCCGATTAATTTTTACGGTTTCACCAAGCTGGAAAGCGAGCGTCTGATGGCCTGGTATGATCGTCTGAAAGGGATTAAATATACGGCGCTGCGCTATTTTAACGCGGCCGGTTATGATCCCGACGGGGCAGTCAAAGGCCGCGACAGCAAGCCGCAAAACCTGCTGCCGATCGTTAAGGAAGTGGTGGACGGACAAAGAGAATGCCTGCTTATCTTCGGCAACGATTATGATACCCGCGACGGCACCTGCGTGCGCGATTATGTGCACGTTTCCGACCTGGCGGCAGCTCACGTGCTGGCTATCCGGCGGCTGCTGGAGGGCAGGCCGTCGGCCGTTTACAATCTCGGAACTTCTAACGGAGTAACCGTCAAAGAAGTTGTTGCCGCGGCGGAAAAAGTTACCGGCAAGCCTCTGCCCGTGCGTTATGTCGACCGGCGACCGGGGGATCCGGCCGTATTGGTTGCTTCCAGCAAAAAGGCGGAGACCGAACTCGGGTGGAAACCCCGCTATATGCGGATTGAGGATATTGTCAAGACGGAACTGTAACCGACTGTCAATGAAAAAATATGTTTGGGTGCCGGTTTTGCTGCTGACGGCGGTTGTTGCCGGCACCGTTTTTATCAAAGAGAATACGGGAGTTTCTTTCGGCAATCTTTATCAAACTGCGGTGCCGGCAAAAACGTTGACGGATTATTTTGCCGAGAGGGGGTATCGTTTTAAGGAAAACCGCACCATCTGCGGGCAGATGCTGACCGTTCGCAGCCTGGAGGCCGACCGTTTCGGCGGAACGGCTCGTTTTTCGGAATGCGGACAGGGGCTTTTTCATTCTTTCGGCCTGCATATTTATCGCAACCTTCCGGCCGAAAGGGTGCGGGAGAGTATCAAGGATCTGCACCGTATTTTTTTGCAGACGGCGGAAGAGCCGGCAAAAGCGGAGCTTTTTCTTAAAAACTGCCTGGGCGGTCGGCCGGGGTATAAAGGGATATATTCCGGCAAAGATTATGAGGGAGATTGTTCGGTGTCGGCAAAGGATTATGTCTTTTTTCTGCGCGCAAAGCGGGAACATGAGCATCCGGTGCCGAAAGCAAGAAAAAAGCCAAAATGCATGACAAGAAAAGCTTATGAAAAAGCAGTCAGGAAAAGATTGTACGAACGGTTGGAATTTGCCGGACGGAAAGAAGATTTTTATCGGCTTTATCCCGAGAAAAACGCAGGCAGGAATATCTTAACAAAAGATGCTATCTGAATTTTGGCAGAAAAGGATTTTTTCAGGCCCGGCAGCAAGCTGTAAATAAGTGGCAGAAAGCGGTTGCAGTACGGCAGGGGAAGTGTATGCTGTCTTTATAAAATTATC
>CALXPZ010000034.1 GCA_944390375.1 uncultured Alphaproteobacteria bacterium
ATCAGGTTATTGTCCTTATCAATGATGTGATGATGGTGGCCGCTTTGTTTTTCGCTTTTTTCATAAACGGTTTCCAGATCGGGAAATTCGTGCTTTTCAATCAATCCGAGTTCACAGAGAATATTGAGGGTACGGTAAACGGTGGCCATGCCCAACCCCGGATCTTTTTGGCGGGCGGCGTTAAAAATGTCGCTGACGCCAAGATGGGTATCGGCATTTTCCAAAACATCAAAAATCGCCTGCCGCGAAGCGGTGAGGGTGATGCCTTTTTGTTTGAATATTCTGGTAAATGCAGACAAAGTGTTTTTCCTGTTTTTTTAAGTTATCTTTTGAGAAAGATTATCATTCTCAAAAATAAAGTCAACGGAAAAATTATTTTTTAGCTGGTGTTTGTTGTTTCAGGCAAGCTGACGGCGGAAAAATAGCATGGTTGATATGAGCGTGGGGCAGCCGCAGCCGGTCATGACGGCAAAAACGGTACTTTAAAGTGTAATCCGGAGGGATGCGGCAGTGAAGACGTTAATCATTTGACGGCAAACCGGACAAGCGCCGAGCCGAACGGGGAGGGGAAAAACAGAAAAAACTGCCGGCCGCAATCGGAAGTGAAGATTGCACTGTTAAGATGTTTATTGCTTTTTGCCGGCGCAGTCTTTGATTTTGGTCAGCAGATAGTGTTCGGCAAGGGCACCGGTAATCCTTTGCCGGCGGTAATCAAGCAGCAGCAATCCGTTTTTTTCTTTGCGATAGTAAGATATTTCGTTGTCTGTTTCCAAGGTGAGGAGGCTGCCGCTGACGGTGTAGCGGCCGCTTTCGAGAAAAGTGCCGTCTTTTTCACCGACGTAAACCAGTTTGCGTTTGAAAGTGCCGTTCATGTTGATTTGCAGGGTGATGTCTATACCCGGGCCGCTGGCCGCCGGCATCAGTCCTTTGTAGGTGCCGCAGATTTCCGATTTCGGCGCGCAGGCGGAAAGTATTGCAATCAATATGAAAATTATTGTTTTCTTCATGTTTTGTCCTTTTAATCCGATATAATGCTGTTTTGGCAAAAGTCATCCATACTTTTAGTTTAGCCGGAATTTTATTTCAGGCAACAAAAAAACTCCGCTGTTTTGACAGCGGAGTTTTTAACGGTGCGTATCCGTTTACTTTTTGCTCTTCTTGACTTTGACCGGACCGCTTACCTTTTCGGTAATGGTCTGGAACAAAATGTAGAGCATCGGGATGATCAGCAGGCCGACCAATGTTCCGATCAGCATTCCGTAGAATACCGGTACACCAAGCGCAATACGGCTGTTGGCGCCGGCACCGGAGGCAATCACCATCGGGAAAGTACCGAGAATGAAAGTGAATGCCGTCATCAATACGGCGCGGAACCGTTCTTTTAAGCC
Source organism: uncultured Alphaproteobacteria bacterium (assembly GCA_944390375.1). Lineage (GTDB taxonomy): Bacteria > Pseudomonadota > Alphaproteobacteria > RF32 > CAG-239 > JAFUYI01. The sequence goes on from CALXPZ010000034.1 coordinate 1,389, forward strand.
GATCATGGCCGCGCGGTTGATGGAGGTGCCTTTCTCGCGTTCTTCTTTTGAAAATTCAACAACCAGAATGGCGTTTTTGGCCGACAGACCGACCAATAAGATCAGTCCCAACTGAGCATAGATACTCAGCGGCAGGTTGTGAATAAACAGACCGAGCAGGGCGCCTACCATGGCAACCGATACCGATGCAAGCACCGGCAGCGGCGTGCTCCAGCTTTCGTACTGGGCAACCAGAAACAGGTAAGCAAAGGTCAAAGCCAGTATGATCAGGTAGCCGATCTGGCCCTGGTTTGCTTTTTCCTGATAGCTCATGCTCGACCACTCGTAACTGTAGCCCTTGGGCAGAGCTTCTTTGGCCAGTTGTTCTATCGCCGTCATGGCTTCGCCGGTACTGTAAGCATCGTTGCCGGTGATGTTGACGGTTGCAGCCGGATACTGGTTGTAACGGTCGATGGTGCTCGGAGCCAGAACCTTGCTTACTTTGATCATACCGCCTAAGGGAACCATTTCGCCCAGGCTGTTTTGAACATAAAGGTCGCTGATATTTTCAACACCTTTACGGTGCGGCCAATCGGCCTGAATGATAACCTGGTTGACCTGGGTACCGAAGTTGACGTCGTTGATGTAAGACGAACCGAGGTATTGTCCCAAAGTGGTATAGATGTCTCCGGTGCTTACTTTCATTGATTCTGCCTTGGCGCGATCAATGTCGACAAAGACGTGCGGCGTGGTCGCGTTGTAGGTGGAGAATGCGAAAGAAACATACGGGAACTGGTTTAAGCGAGCCAGGAAACCTTGCAGAGTTGCATCAAGTTTCTGCGGATCGGAAGAGTCAATCGATTGCAGCCTGAAGTCCATGCCGTTGGTGGTACCCAAACCGGAAATAGCCGGCATTTCAAACAAGTTGATGTTTGCTTCCGGGAAGTTTCCTATCTTGTCGCGAATTCGGTTTAAGATGTTGGTTGAATACAGTTCGTCGCTCTTACGTTCCGACCACGGATCCAGCATAACGATGATAAAAGCAACGTTTTCGTTGGAACCACCGATGATGCTGTGCCCGGTAACGTTCATAACGTGATTGACGCCTTCTTCCTCCAAAACCAGCGGAATAATCTTTCTGACCAGTTTATCGGTGCGCTCGTGCGAAGCACCTTCCGGCAGCTGGATGTTGATGAAGAAAGCCCCTTGGTCTTCGCTCGGGATAAAGCTGGTTTGGCTGACATGCAGCAAAGCAAGAATGCCGCAGACAATCAGCCCGAACAAGAGTGCGATAACGCTTACTTTACGGCTGACCAGACCGACAATGCTGGCATAGCGGGCACGCGACTTGTCGATGAGCCGTGAAAACCAGAACAGCGGTCCGTGCTGATAGGGTTTTAACGGACGCAGCAAAGTTGCGCACAATGCCGGCGATAAGGTCAGGGCGTTTAAGGCCGAGAAAGCAACCGAAGTGGAGATCGCAACCGCGAATTGTTGGTAAATTCTGCCGGTAATGCCGCCGAGAAAACCGATCGGCACGAAAATGGCCAGCAGAACCAGCGTGGTGGCGATAATGGCTCCCGATACCTGTTCCATTGCTTTGATGGTGGCCGGTTTCGGTTCCAGTTTTTCGGTTTCCATCAGGAACAGAACACGCTCAACCACAACGATCGCGTCGTCAACCACCAGACCGATGGCCAGTACCAGACCGAACAGAGTCAAGGTGTTTAAGCTGTAGCCCAAAGCCAGCAAAACGGCGAAGGTGGCAAAAATGGACACCGGAATGGTCAAAGCCGGCACCAGAACCGCCCGCCAGTCTTGCAGGAAGATGTAGCATACGGCAATAACCAGCGCAAAGGTCAAAATGAGGGTGAAAATCACTTCTTCGATGGAGGCAATGATGTAGTCCGTTGCGTCATAAGCAACGAACATTTCAAAGTCTTCCGGATAAAACTGTTCCAGACGTTCCATTTCAGCGCGCAGGTTGCTCATGGCGTTGATGGCGTTGGCGCCGGAAAGCATGTTTACCGCTATGGATACCGAAGGAGCACCGTCAAATTCCGAATTTGCGCGGTAGTCTTCCTGGCCGATTTCGATACGTGCAACATCGCCAAGGCGAACCAGGCCGCCTTCTTCATCGGTGCGGACGATAATCTGTTTAAATTCTTCCACATCATTGATACGCCCGCTGCTTAACAGAGCATAGACCATCTGCTGAGTGCCGTCGCCGGGCATGGCGCCGACTTTACCCAGAGAAGGTTGAATGTTCTGGCTTTCAATGGCCGCCCGAATGGCTGAAACCGGCAGATTTAAGGCTGTGATTTTGTCTGCATCCAGCCAAACGCGCATGGAAAGCGGCGGAGAATAAACGTTAACTTCGCCGACGCCGTCCACTTTGATCAGGTTTTTCTGGATGTTGTTCTGCACATAGTTGCTCAAATACAGCATATCGTGCGTTCCGTTCGGGGAGCGCGCGGTCAAAAAGCCCAACTGGTCGGAAGAACGCCGGGTTACGGTAACCCCCTGTTGCTGAACTTCCGCCGGCAGGTTGTTTAGAGCCTGCTGTACGCGGTTTTGTACCTTAACCTGCGCCATATCCGGGTCGGTGCCGACTTTGAAAGTTACGGTCAGACCGTAGCTGCCGGTCGCGTCGGAAGATGATTCCATGTAAAGCATATCTTCCACACCGTTGATTTTTTCTTCCAGCGGAATACCGACGGTGTTGGCGATAACTTCGGCGTTGGCGCCGGGGTAGGTCGCCGAAACCCTGATGGTCGGCGGGGTGATTTCCGGATAAAGGGAAATCGGCAGCGAGAATACCGCGATTGCGCCGGCAAGCGTCAGCACAATCGAGATAACCATCGCAAAGCGAGGACGTTCAATAAATATCCTTGAGAACATTTAGTTATTCTCCTTCCGTTTTGGAACCATCGGCCGCGCCGGTACGGACTTTGGTGCCGTCGGTTACTTTTTGCAGACCTTGGATGATAACCTGTTCACCGGCCTCCAGACCGGAGGTGATGATTTGCAGATTGTCGACGATGTCGCCGAGTGTTACCCGTTTTTGTTCAACAATGTTGTCTTTGTTGACGGTCATGACATAATTTCCATGTTCGTCCTGAGAAAGAGCCGCCTGGGAGATGACGACCGCATTCTTTTCGGAACCGGAGCCGATCAAAATGTCGACATAGCCGCCGGGGATCAGCATACCCTCGCTGTTTTCAAACTCGGAGTATACGGACATGGTGGCGGTGCCGGTGTTGATCGAGTTGTCGGTAAAGCGGGACAGAATCGGTTTTTTGATTGCTTTTCCGTTCGGCAGGATGATTTTGCTGTAAATTTCTCCGCCGCGTTTGCTGTAGTCGTTTTTCAGGTTCAGCATTTCTTTATCGGTAACCGAAAAGACAATGCGCACCGGATCCGTCTGTACAATGTTGGCCAAAGTGCCGCTTGAAGTGCTGACATAGTTGCCGACGGTAACCATGGCTTTGCCGATGTAACCGTTGATGGGAGAGCGGATCTCGGTATGTTCAAGATCAATTTTGGCCAGCTCGTAGTTGGCTTCCGCCTGTTTGACGTCAGCTTCGGCCTGCAGCATATTGGAATATGCTTCGTCCAGTTTTGATTCCGAAGCAAACTTTTGCTGGTTTAAGGATTTTTGACGTTTATATTCTTTTTCGAGCTGGGTGAAGCTGGCTTTCGCCTTGTCGAGTTCTGCCTTGCGCAGGTCGACGGTGGCGGTGTAGCGCTGCTGCTCGATGATAAACAGAATATCTCCGGTTTTGACCTGAGAACCTTCTTCAAACATCACTTTTTCCAGATATCCGCTGACCTGCGGCTGGATATTGACTTCGTTGATGGCTTCCACATGGCCGATAAACTTTTTGGCCGGGGTAACATCCCGCAGCTGGGCTTCTTCCACCAGCACATACGGTTCACTGCCGGGACCGCCGGCAGGAGCTGTGGCTTGCGGGGTGAGTTTGGCTTTTAAGAACCAACCGGCGGCGACGCACAAGCATAAGACAAAAACTTGTTTTAAGATTTTGCGGTTGCTCATTTTTCCAACTTTCATTTTCCTTCACCTTTCATATTTTTGATTTTATCAATCACCATATCAAACCCTTCCAGAAAAGTCTGTGAAAGACTGAATTTTTCATCTTTGCACACGTAAGTGTTTATCAAACCCCGCCAGGTGCTGACAATGAAAACGGAGATCTTTTTTATATCAGTATCGGGTGATATTTCTCCATTTTTTTGGGCAACTGTCAAGGCGTGTTTTACGGTTTTGAAGTGAAAATCGCGAATCTCTCCTGTTTTGGCCTGAACCTGGTTAAACACGCTGTCTGACCACTCAACCTGAAAAAGAATGAAAAAGTTGAATTTTCGGACTTCGGGCGTGCGCTCGATATACTCTGCTTCTTTTTGAAAAAATCTGCGGAGAGCTTCAACAGAATCGGGCGAGGTGTATTGTTTGCCGATTTGGCGGCGGTTTTCTTCCGCCTGCTGACGAATCAGCTCGCCCAGCAATTCCGCTTTGTTTTTAAAATGCCAATAAACCGCCCCTTTGGTCAGATTTATGCGCGCGGCAATATCTTCAAAGGTCGTGCGGGAAAAGCCTTTTTCATAAAAGCAGTCCAAAGCCGATTTCAAAATCATGCTTTTGGTGTTTTCACTTTCTTCTCTGGTTTTGCGTACCATTTTCTTTTACAAAAACAAATATACATTCCGGTAGGTATGTATAACGACGGCAAAAAAAATGCAAGCAAAAAATTATGTTTTTGCGTTATTTTTTTGTTCGTAAAATTAAATTTTGCAAGATAAATTTCTTTTTGCCGGCGGCGTCGGCGAAAAACGGACGGAAAGAAGTAAATTAGGTTTAAATTTACTTTTTATGTGTTATAATTAGAAACTGAGTTCCATGGAGTTCTGATCAATGAAAACAGAAGAAGATAAAATTTTAGATAAAATGGACCGGCTTTTTAAGATGCACCGGCTTTTGAAAGAAAAAAAACTCCGGCGCATTAAGGATAAGACCCTGAAATACGGTCGTTATGACCCCGATGAAGAAGACGAGGATTATGAAGACGACCTGCTTTCCCGGCCGGAGCTGATTGAAGAAGCACTCAAAGAATATATGTATCAGTTCGGGCTGTCCATTTATCAGAATAAGCAGGGGGACTACTATTTTAAACAGTTCGTCGACGAAGACATACGCGGGTTTGACGAGCTGGACAGTCATCATTTTTCTTTGCGCGAAAGAGAACCGAATTTCTTTGAGAAATTGCTTGAAACCGTTCCCGAGAGCAGAATACAGCTGAACGGCGATATGGAAACCGCGGTGATGGATCTTTATGATAAAGACGCCGTCATGTCAGATATCTTAAACCAGATGGTGAACGATGAGATTACCAAATGTCAGGAAATTATCCGGGCACAGGAAGAAACGTATGCCGCGGAAAGAGGTTCTCTGCAAAACGAATTTGTGCGGGCGGCGGAAGAGAATACGGCAGCCGGGCAGGAGCAGACTGTTTCCGGCCGGGAAGGAGATTTGCGTAAAACCGTCGGCAGCGGAACAACGGACAGTGAAACGGGAACGCCCGCGGCCGAGCAATGGGAATCTTATCAATGCGGCGAAGAACGGGTTGAAAAAACGCCGGTCAGAAAGCCGCTGAAAGTGCGACGTGTCCGCAGGCAGACCAAACTCCCGGCCGGTATGGTGAAAGACAACAGCAATAACCGCTAGCTGTTTCGGCATAAAATATAAAGGCGTGGCTTTGGGCTTAAAAATCTCGATAAATCGTGTAGAATATGGTTAGATGATTTGGATTATTCAAACAACAGATGAAAGCGATGATGAAAAAGGAAATAAAAAAACGACGAAATGGACAAATTTAATCTTTCTCGGTGTCGTTCGATTTTTTGTTGTGCCATTTCTGTTTTTTATGATTGTTGGCGGGTTTTTGATAGGTATTTTCCATAATACGACGGAATATAAAGAAAGTTATCAAAAGTGTATGGAAAACTGTAAAAAAAATGGATACAGTGAAAATGACTGTTTAAATAATCAGTGCGATTTTCCGATTTGATGAATAAAAAAAATGATAAATTTCAGGCTCTCGTTATTGAGGGCTTTTTTTATGGAATAAACAGATGTTCGAATTTTTGGTGGAAAAAGAAACGGAGGCGCGCAAGCTCTCGGAGACAGAGGCAAACAAAGTTGCCACCGATGTTGAGGATCTGTGGGAAGACCGGGCGCGGGTCTTCAACTTTGGACAATCTGGCAAGAGGACTTAACCCCGCCGGGCTTTCCATGCCGCTGTTGGCAGCGTTTTCGTCCGATAATTGCGGCAAAAAACGCTTAGCGGGCCTTTCGGTTCGAGTCCTGTACTTTGCCATAAAAAAACGCCCTGAAACGGGCGTTAGTGGCGGAGAGTACAGGACTCGAACCTGTGCATCGTTATTCACGATGACGGATTAGCAATCCGCTGCATTACCACTCTGCCAACTCTCCATCAGCTGTGGTTACCGGGTATATTTAGCGTAACTTTCCGGTTCAGTCAATCTTTTTTTTAAACTTTTTCAGGATACCGCAAAATTTGCATCGGGAACGGCGTATGGACAGATTTCCGCCGCTTGTTTAAAAAAACTCCGCGGCCGGGGTATTTTTATTAACCGATAAAAATAGTTGTTTTTTATGTTTGACTTCTACAATAAATTATAATAGTCTGATTTTGCATCAGTGATGACTGATGTGAGGTTTAGAACCCTCTTGTAAGTTGCTTACGATAGTAGGTGTAAAACTGCCTTTTAGTCTTATGACTGGGAGGCAGTTAATAAGGCATTATTCATATGCCCAATACGCTGCACAATTCTTACAATTGGTTCTAACTCCCAGTCATCCGTTTCGGATGGCTTTTTTTTGTTACCAAAACAGAGAGTTAGAAATGTTAAAGAAGAAACTGAATTTCCCATAACACAAATTATGATACCGGCCGTCAAAAGTTTGGATTGGCAGGCAGCAGGCGTATGGAAGTTGGTTTCTTTGAAAACTAAAGGATTTATAATATGAAGAAAAGACTTTTAATTACAACAGCCTTGACCGTTGTGGCTTTTTCGACATCAGCAATGGCAGATGAAGGATTTCAGGCTTCGGCCGGACAAGTGCTGAAAGGTACTTATTCCGGTTATACCAATAGTGATGGCGTACGCGCCGGTGTGGTTACCGTTGCTGAAGGTGTTGAAGATGTTACCGTGGCAGACGGTACCGTGTTCAGCGGCAACAGCACAACGGTAAGTGCCGGCGGTGTTATGAAACTGCTTGACAGTGTTACCATGGGCGATAATGTCCGTTTTGAAAAGAATAAAGCCGAAGGAAAAGCTTGGGGTGCCGGTGCTATTTATCTGCGTGACAAAACCGGTGGAGAAACAAGTATCGGTGAAAATGCTGTTTTTAACGGCAACTCCGCCGCCATGGGTGGCGCATTGGGTGTAGAAACCGGTAATTTTACGTTGGGAAACGGTGCGGTATTTGAAAACAACACAGCTACGGGTGAGGGCGGTGCTGTTGCGGTCTGGACTGATGGCACCAGCAGCAAAGCAGGTTCAACCATTGATCTTGGTTCAGTCACTTTTCGTAATAACTCCTCCGGCGTACATGGCGGCGCCATTTCTAACCTGAACAATGCCACAGCAAAAACTGAGTTCGGTCACACCGTTGTAATCGGCGACAATTCCCTGTTTGAGGGCAATAGTTCTCATGCCGGTGGCGCTATATTTGGTGCTGATGAGTCTGTTACCCAGTTAGGCAATAATGTTTCCTTTATTAACAACCGTGCCAAAGCGCAGGTTGAAAACGGTGCCGGAGATGCCGGCGGAGCCGTCTATCTCAGCGGGGCTACGCTTAAAGCCGGGGATAATGTTCTCTTTTCCGGAAACGAGGCTCTTAGCGAGGAATATAAATATTCCGACGGCAGTGTTGCCAAAGGAGCTGCCGGGGCTATTTATGCCTATAATTCCAATGTTACACTCGGTAATGGTGCCGTGTTTGAAAACAACAAGGCACAATATGCGGCCGGTGCTATTTATAACTGGCTCAACGGAGGAGAAGGAAAATTTGTAGTTGGAGACAATGCCGTTTTCCGCAATAATGAATCTAAACAAAGTTACGGTGGCGCCATCGGTAATTTTGACGGCGATATGACAATTGGCAATAATGCTTCCTTTAGCGGAAACAGTGCCGGTACAGTGGGGGGCGCTATTTATAATAGCGGCTCGTTGGCAATGGGCGACGTTGTTTTTGCCAACAATAAAGCCGGCGGCAAACTGAACGATATTCACAATATCGGAACATTGAACTTTACCGGCGACGTTACTTTGGACGGCGGTATTTCCGGAAACGGAACGACAACGTTTGCCAAAGATACGGTGTTGACGGTTAAAACCGGCACGACCACCATCAGCAACGAAGTTGTTAATAAAGGCGCAGAACTGGCGCTGGTGTTTGAAAACGGATATGCCGGCGGCAATTATGAACTGATTACCGACGAGGGATCGCTTGATAAAGAATTTGATATTGCCGACAATACTCTTTACGATATTAAATCGACGGCCAACGGCTCTTATGAAATTACCAAAAAGTCGGCGGAAAGCATCAGCAGCGCAACCGGAGCCAACAATAACCAGGCGAACGCGATCGTGGCAATTACCGGTGCGAACGGCAGCGCCCGTTTTAATGCTGCGGCCAATCACATCGGAGCGCTGCTGCAATCGGCAAATCCGGCAGAGGTCAAAGCCGGCGTTGATGCTGTCAGTGCTTTGTCTCCGGAAGTTTCCCCGATGGTTATTCATTCCCAGCAGCAAACTGCAGGGCAGGTTTTCGGTGCGGTTTCCACCCGTTTGAGCGGCGGTTCCGTTGCTACCGGCGGCGAGGGTATTTCCTCCGGCGACAGTATCTTTGAAAAAGCTGCTCTCTGGATCCAGGGAATGTTCAGCAAATCCGATGTGGACGGATCGGCCAAAGCCGAAGGCTTTGACGCGGATTCCGCCGGAGTTGCCATGGGTGTTGAAAAACACGTTAACGACCAAATTAAGCTCGGTGTCGGTTATGCTTATACCAATACCGATATTGACGGCTTTATGAGAAGCAC
>CALXPZ010000035.1 GCA_944390375.1 uncultured Alphaproteobacteria bacterium
AAGGCGCTCGGTTCCGGTTTTGCCGACGGTATCTCGTGGGCGGAGGTGGAGGTTGTTCATCAGGCAAACGGCCGGCCGCTGCTGGAGGTTTCGGGGCGTGCTTTGGAACTGTTGCGGCGTTTGACGCCCGATCCGAAACTCTGGGTCAGCCTGAGCGATGATTTTTCGTTGGCGCAGGCGGTGGTGATTATCGAAAGCGGCAACAGGGACTGAGGCGATAAAAATAATTTCAATATGGCATAAAAATGCAGGAGAAAAGCAAAATGGAAAAAGAAGAGAGTATGTCGGACACAATTAAAACGATCATCTATGCGGTGATTATTGCCATGTTGATCAGAAGTTTTCTGTTCGAGCCGTTTAAAATTCCTTCCAGCTCTATGTATCCGAACCTTTATGTCGGCGACTTTCTGTTTGTGTCAAAATATACTTACGGTTATTCGCGCCATTCTTTTCCTTTCAGTTTGCCGCCGTTTGAAGGCAGAATTTGGAGCGATGAACCCAAACAGGGCGATGTGGTCGTTTTCAAATTTCCCAAAGACAACAGAACCGATTTTATCAAACGTATTATCGGTTTGCCCGGTGATAAGATAAAACTGGAAGGCGGACGCCTGTTTATCAACGGCAAAATGCTGCCGCGTGAAGAAGAGGAGAATTTTGTGCTGCGCAATCCGTTCGGCAATGCCGAGCGTTATCATCAGTATGTGGAAACGCTGCCAAACGGGGTAAAACACACTATTTTGGAAATTTCCGATGAGGAGAGGGAAGACAATTTTGAAGAAATCACGGTGCCCGAAGGCAGCTATTTCGTGATGGGCGACAACCGCGACCGCTCCGATGACAGCCGGGTCAGCGTCGGTTTTGTACCGGCGGAAAATCTGGTCGGCAAAGCGCGCTTTCTGTTCTTTTCTTACGATCCTAACGAGGGAGCATGGTACAAGCCCTGGACCTGGGCAAAGAAAATCAGGTGGAGCCGCTTGTTTTCCAAAATCAATTAACCATATTTTTTACGGGCAGACAAGGAGCTGAAAATGAAGGCGTTGGAAAAAGTTTTGGAGTATGAGTTTAAAAACCGCCATCTGCTGCATCAGGCGCTGACGCATACAAGCAAAACAGGCAAGCTTTCCGAAAATTACGAGCGGCTGGAGTTTTTGGGCGACCGCGTGCTCGGCGTATCGGTGGCCGAACTGGTCTATACCGTTTTTGCCGAAGAACCGGAGGGCAGCCTTTCCCAGCGTTTTATGGCGCTGGTGTGCAAGGAAACGGTGGCCGAGATGGCCTTAAAACTGGGGCTTGACCATTATATTATGGCGGAAAGCGTCGATGTTCCCCACAACGACAATGTTCTTTGCGACGTCTGCGAAGCGGTTATCGGCGCCATGTATCTGGACGGCGGCTGCCAGACGGCCATCAACTTTGTGCAAAAACATTGGCGTCCGCTTTTGGATACCCATACACGGCCGCCGAAAGATGCCAAAACCACGTTGCAGGAAGTGGCACATGAAAAGAATCTGCCGGCGCCGCGCTATGTGGAAATAGGGCGCGAAGGGGCGGAGCATAATCCGGTTTTCCATATGCAGGTGGAGATTGATGGTCTGGAACCGCAGCAGGGCAGCGGCCGCAATAAGAAAATGGCGGAACAGAACGCGGCGGAAAAAATGCTGCTGATTTTGGGAGTGAAACATGGAAACAAGCAATAAGCCGACACGCTGCGGTTTTGTCAGCCTGATCGGCGCCCCTAATGCCGGAAAGTCGACAATCACCAATGATTTTGTGGGGTCGAAGGTTTCGATTGTTTCGCCCAAAGCGCAAACGACACGAACACTGATCAAGGGAATCGGAATTTATGACAATACCCAGATCATTTTTTTGGATACGCCGGGTATTTTCAAACCCAAGCGGCGTTTTGACCGCTCGATGGTGGCTTCTGCCTGGAGCGGTGCGGCCGACGGCGATATTCTGGTGTTGGTGGTTGATGCCAAACGCGGTTTTGACGAGGAAACCCGAGCGATCGTGAACGAGCTGAACAAACAAAACCGGGCGGCCTTGCTGCTGTTAAACAAAATTGATCTGGTGGCCAAAGAAAAGCTGCTGCCGCTTGCCGCCGAACTCAATGCCTGCGGGAACTTTACCGAAACTTTTATGGTGTCGGCCTCAACCGGCGAACACATGAAAGATTTTTATCAGTATCTGGCCGATCATCTGCCGGAATCGCCTTGGTATTATCCCGAAGACCATATGTCTGATTTGCCGCTTCGGCTGCTGGCGGCGGAAATCGTCAGGGAAAAGCTTTTTTTGTATTTGCAGGAGGAACTGCCTTATTCGTTGACGGTTGAGCCGGAGCTGTGGGAACGTCGGGCAGATAACTCGGTGCGGGCGGAAATGACCATTTATGTCGAACGCGAAGGGCAGAAAAAAATCATCGTCGGCCGCGGCGGCGAGATGATCAAAAAAATCGGGCAGTCGGCACGGCTGGAGCTGGAAGAGCTGTTGGAAGAGAGAATCCATTTGTTCCTGTTTGTCAAAGTGCGGGAAAACTGGAGCGAAGACCCGGCGCGCTATCAGGACTGGGGGCTTATTTACAACGTATAATATTAAAGGTTGTAAAACCGATAAAATTGTCGTAGCATAAGTTGTATTATTAACTTGAGTATTTACCGATAATTTTATATCCCTTATGGTAATAGGGGTGTTTGTGCTAAGGTGGATGGGCTAGATATGGTGAAATCCGGCGCTTTAAGGAGAATTTTTTCAATTCAGGATTCTTCTTTGAAAACGCATAAGATTTTGAATTTTTGCGGGCTGAGGTTTAAGTTCCGCTGCGACGGCAACAGAAAGGGTTATCGTCAGCTTTTGGGCGGAATACGGGACAACAGCGTTCTGATTGTGGAAATCAATAATTGTCATTATGAAGTTATCCCCGGTTATGTCGAGTATTTTATAGAGCTCGGGTATAATGTGGATGTGGCAACGCCGAGCGATGCCCAGCTCGATTTTCTGACCGACGCCATCACCTCCGTCAGGATTTTCCGTCTGGGTAAAAGGAATATGGAGCGGCTGCTTAAGTCGGAAGACATCCGCAAATACAAATATATTTTATTCAGTTCGGCCATTAAATATGTGGACGGTTTTGCCGCCAATTCGCCCGAGATGCCTTTTGTTACCGAATATTACCGCGACATTGCGGCAGATCAGCGGCGGCTGATTTTTGTGCAGCATCATATGGAAAGGCAGGGCGTCAACAAAAACCAGATTGCGCTGGCAGACCTGCATAACCAGTATTCGGCTAATTTTTATATTGTTAATCCGCACTATTTCGGAAAGATTAAAATTACCCCGAAAAACGAAAACATAACCAATTTTATTGTTGTCGGCGGTATTTCTTCCTGGCGCAAAAATTATAATCTGCTGCTTGAGGCCGTGCGCAAATTGGCGCAGTCGGGCAAAAAGTTCAAAGTAACGCTGGTCGGTTCGGGCAACAAGCTTGATATTGACGACGGTATTTCTCCTTATTTGGACGTTCGCGGACGGCTTTCTTATCCCGATATGTTTCGGGCGATGGAAGAGGCGGATTTCTTTTTGTGCCTGCTTGATCCCGACAACCCCGACCATGACCGTTACATCACGATGGGCACCAGCGGCAGTTTTCAACTGATTTACGGCTTTGTCAAACCCTGTCTGATCCAGAAAAAATTTGCGGCGGTATATGAATTTAATCCCCTTAACAGTCTGGTTTATGAGAAAAATGACGATCTGGCGCAGACAATGGAAAAGGCGATTGATATGCCCGGCAAAGAATATAAGGTTATGCAGCGGGAGCTTTCACAAAAAGTTTCTTTTATTCATCAGCGATCTTTAAAAAATATGAAACTGATGCTTGAAGCCATAGACATCAACTGCGAAGTTTGATTTAAAAAAAAGGAAGAAACAGTGGATAATAAGCCGACAAGTAAAAACGAAAATAAGAAGATCGTCATTTTGAACATGTGGCAGTCGCTTAACTACGGCGCCATACTGACCGCTTATGCCCTGCAACAGAGTTTGAAAAAAGCGGGCTATGACAGCCGGCTGGCGGATTATGCCGGCGTTGATGCGCGGCAGCAGTTTGAGGCCAGCGTTTTTAAGCCTTTTGCCGACCGTTTTTTGCAGGTAACGGAGCCTTTTTTGCATTATGAAGAACTGGCGGGGTTAAACCGGACGGCTGATATTTTTGTGGTCGGTTCCGATCAGGTGTTCCGGCAGAAATATAACCGGAAGTGTGGTTTTTATTTTTACCTGCCGTTTGCCGATGCGGATAAAAAGAAGATTGCCTGCGCCGCAAGTTTCGGCGTGGATGTTCCGGAGGGCAGCGAAAGCGACCGGCGGCTGATGGCCTATTATCTGTCTTTGTTTGATGATGTTTCCGTGCGTGAGGATTCCGGGGTAAAACTGTGCCGGGAAGAGTTTGGCCGCGAGGCTCGGCAGATATCGGACCCCGTTTTCTGGCTGTCGGCGGAAGAATGGGGAAAGCCGGCAGAAGGTGCCGGCACGAACGCAAAAGACTTCGGGCTGACTTATGTTTTGGATAAGGAGCAGGCCACCAACGAACTGGTGGCGGCGGTGCACAAAAAGTTTGCGCCGGAAATGGTCACGGATATGGGAAACGCGCGGAAAAAGGAAGAACAGCTGCCGCCCGAACAATGGCTCTACAATATCAAAAACTGCCGCTATCTGGTAACGGACTCTTTCCACGGCGTCTGCTTTGCCATTATCTTTAACAAGCCGTTTGTCTGCATTGCCAACCGGGCACGCGGCGCCAGCCGGTTTGAAAGCTTGTTCCGTTCGCTCGGGCTTTCATCCCGTCTGCTGTTTAACAACGAGGATATTGCGGCTCGGCCGGAAGTGTTTGAACCGGTGGATTATGCGGCGGTTAACGCCAGGCTGGCGGCAGAAGCCGCACGCTCCCGGGAATGGCTGGAGGAGGCATTAAAACGGGATAAATCACGAAAGACGGAATCGACGGCGGCAGAGACTTTTCTATTGCAGGAGCTGGGGCGTTCGCGCGCAGAGATCTGCGGGCTGGAAGAACGTATCAATCTGATGGGGAGGATGATGATCCGGGGCGGTTTGCTTGCTCCCCAGCAGTCCCGTTGTCTGCGCTATCGGCTGCTGGCGGCGCTGACTTTCGGCAAAGCGCGCAAAAAATACAAGGCCAAAAGAAAAGAGTGCGAGCAGAAGCTGCGCAGTCTGAAAAAGCTGCTGAAAGGGTGTTAAAAAAAGGATTTTTTAAGGGGAAATGTTGCTGTTTTCCCTTTTTTTGAGGGGGAGTGTATGCCCGACATTTCACCCTTATGTCATGCCCGGACTTGATCCGGGCATCCAGTTAAAGGTGAGGCTATATTGTCGACTGGATTCTCGGGTTAAGCCCGAGAATGACAAGGGAGGTTATTTTTGCTCCCATTGCTGCAAAATCCAAGACGAAGAATTGGCCTTGTTGTCGCCGCCGATGCCAAACTCCAGCGAAACGTTACAACTGCGGCAGGTTTCCGTTTCCGGTATATTTTTCGGGGTGCGGTCGCCGCCGTTGGCAAAAACCAGTTCTGCCTCCGGGAACAGTTCGCGCACCCGGCGGATGCCGTCGCAGGCAGAATTGTCATCGTCGTTGAAAGCAAGCACCTTGGTGATGTTTTTTAAGTTTTCGCAAATGGTTTTACGGGTGTGGAAATTCATAAAATTTTTGCCTTTTTTGCGGCACAGCCACTCGTCGGAATTGAGCAGCAGGATAACGCCGTCGCTGCGGGCGGCGGTCTCGTTGATCATGGCAATATGGCCTTCGTGAATGGGGTCAAATCCCCCCGCTGACTATGTAGTATTTCATTTTTTCTCTCTTGTTGTTCAAAAGTAATGAATGCATTGTGATATAAATCGGCGCGGGCGTCAATGAAATATTCCGTCCGGCAAGGGTAAAAATTCACTTTTTGGTAAAATATATAAGGTATATTCAAACAAAGCCCACGGCAAAAGAGAGGATTGGCATGGATAAGGAAATAAAAACCGCCCTGGTTTCCGATTTTGACGGAACAATCAGCGATGATGACTTTTTTAATTATGTCAGCCGGCAGTATCTCGGCGAGCAGGCGTTGGCTCCGTGGCGGGAATATATGGCCGGGGAAAAGACTCATTTTGAGGCTTTAAGGGAAATTTTTGCCTCTTTGAGAATCGACCGCACGGCGTTTGACGATTTTATCCGCAGCATTAAAATTGACCGCAGTTTTTTTGCGGCGGCGGATTTTTGCCGGCAGAACAATATGCCGGTTTATATCTGTTCGGCCGGCTGCGACTATTATATTGAGTGTCTGATCGGCCGGGAGATGAAAGAATACGGCATCAGACTGGTGGCAAATCATGGTGTTTATAAGCCCGAACAGGGGCTTTTGATGACGCCGCCGCCGGCGGAAAGTCCTTTTTTTGATCCCAATACCGGTGTCAGCAAAGCGGCCATTGTCCGCTATTTGCAACAGGCAGGGTACCGGGTGGTTTATTGCGGCGACGGAATGCCCGATGTGGCGGCCGCCCGCATTGCCGATGATGTTTTTGCCCGCAAAATGTTGCTTTTGCAATGCCGGCAGTTGGGAATCGCGGCCAGAGAATTGAAAGATTTTAACCAGGTTTGCCATTTTTTGAAAGGAGAAAGAGAATGAAAAAATATCCACCTTATATGATGACCAGCCGTCAGATCAATATTCCTTATCTGCTTAAAATCGGTGAGGGGAAAATTCTTAAAATCGGCAAGTATCTGTTTGACAAAGATATGACCGGCATTGCTCTGTTTTGGGGCGAGGGAATGGAGCAGATGCTCGGCCGCGCGTTGAAACACGGACTTGAAGAACATGGTATTGAGATTTTGTCGGAAGACACAGCGGCCTCAATCGCGATTGAAGATATTACGGCTACGGCTTTTTCGCTGCCGGCCGGTGTTAAGGCAATCGTCGGCATCGGCGGCGGCAAAGTGCTCGACTTTGCCAAATATACTTCTTATCTGCTCCGACTGCCTTACATCAGCGTGCCGACATCAATGTCAAACGACGGTTTTTGTTCGCCGACCTGTTCGCTGACCGTCAACGGAGCGCGCAAAACCGTAAAAGCCGCCATTCCCTACGGCGTGGTTATCGATTTGAACGTGATTGCCGGTTGTCCGAAAAGTTTTCTTTATTCCGGTGTCGGCGACATGATTGCCAAAGTGAGCGCGCTGTGGGACTGGAAACAGGCCTTTAATCTGGGCTATGAGCGGTTTAACGACTTTTCTTCGATTATGTCGTACAATTCGCTTGATCTGCTGTTTTTGCGCCACAGCAGCGATTTGTCGTCGCCCCGTTTTCAGCGCAGTCTGGCAACGTCGCTGCTTTATAGCGGCATCGCCATGGAAATTGCCGGTACCTCACGGCCGGCCAGCGGTTCGGAACATCTGATTTCTCACGCGTTGGACGAGCTTTCGCCGCGGCCGAAAATGCATGGTTTGCAGGTGGGTACGGCAGCTTATCTCTGCGCCATGCTTCAGGATAATCCGGAGGTCGACGGCGTGCGCGATATTTTGTCGGCAACCGGATTTTTTGATTTTGTTGCCGGGGATCCGTTTGACAAAACCATGTTTATCAGGGCGCTTGAATTGGCGCCGTCAATCAAGGATAATTATTATACCATCTTATCCGAGCCGGAAAGTTTCGGCCGGGCGGTGCGCCTTTTGGAAAAAGACGAGATCCTGCGGCGGCTGGTGCGCTGAAAAGTCAGACGACAATCTGCCACGAGCGTTTGGGAGCTTTGAATTTATCAAACATAAGGGCGGCCATATAGGCGGTTACGATTTTGTTGTCAAACTCGGCGTAATAGCTCTCGTATCCCTTGCGGGCGGCCCTCATCCGGGCATCGGGATTGTTTTTGTAAAAAGCCAGCTTGTCAAAAAATTCTTCTTCGCTGCCGTAAAACGCGGCGCCGTCTTCGGGGATAACGTCGGCAAAACCGGTTGCGCGGTCGATCAGTGCCAGCTCGCCGTTGCCGATGATGTGCGCCAGCCGGTCCGAACTATACAGGTAAACGTCGTTGTATCGGCTGAGGTTAAAACCGATGCCCGCTTTTTTGAAAGCGTCAAGATAGTCTGCCCCGTGCAGCGCCGGTTGTCCGCGCAGGCCGCCGAGCAGCCATCTGATGCCGGCAATTTTCTTTTCTGATTCCGTTAAAATCTGCTCAATCTCCCGGTCTTTTCCGCAAAACTGGCGACAGCCGGTGTTGGCGCAGAGCAGGACATCGTAGGGGAGACTGCTTTTTAGAAAAGCGCTTCCATTTTCAATCGCAATATCGACCATATTGGGGAGGTAGGCTACCGGTTTGCCTCCCTGTTTGAACATAGAGAGCATTTGGCGGTCGCCGGTTGAAATCATGGTGGTGTCCACGACTTCCAGCCGTTCGCGGAGGGCTTTTATATTGCGTTTGCTTTCCGGCGTGATGGAATCGCAGTTCCATTGCATTACCCGGACGCCGGGCAGCATTTTTTTTATTTTCAGGATTGTTTCGTTTTCCACCGTGTTTGCGTGTCCGAGCAAAATGGCATCGGGGCGGGTTGCGCGGCAGAATTTGAGCAAATGTTTGTTCAGGCGCCAGCGGCCGAGAGCGTTCATATGCCCGAGGCCGAACATCCGGCAAAGGTCGCGGTCGGAATAGTTGATGACCTCAAAGCCGTTTTTTATCAGGCCGAAAGTGATTTTGACCGGGAAACCGCACTGAAAACAGCCTTTTAAACGCAAGGAGTTGAAGTTGGCAATGTGCAGTATACGGGTCATTTGTTTTTGTTCCACAATTTTAGGGTAATATTGATGTCGGCAATGACTTTCAGCAACGGTTTTAAGATAACGGGCGCTTTGCCGGCGGCACTGAAACGCACGGCCACCCTCGGCAGTTTGCATTCGACCGCAATCCCCATCCGGTGATGTCCCTGGTTGACGGTATCTTTAATCCCCATCATCCTCAGCAGCATCACGTCCAGCGGAAAGTTGTCGTCGTAGCCTTTTTGCATGGAATTGTACAGCTCGTTATACTGCCGGCTGCGTTCTTCTTCGTCGTAATAAAAGCGCGGGTTGCTGAAAATATACGCGTTTTCTTTGGTGCGGATGTTTCGCTCTATTTTCAGTTTGCGGATTTCCTGCGGATCCATATGGTAAATGTTGGAGGAAAATATTTTGTAACGGGCACGCAGCCGTTTGATGAAAACGGTAATCAGGTCAAAGCGGCTGATTTTGGTAATGAAAGCAAAACGTACGGGAACGGAAACGGCGCCGCTTTCAAGCGCACGTTTGACTATGTCTCTCCCGGTCAGCAGGGTGTCTTTCTGCCCGGCCTGGCTGTCGCCGATCAGAACCACGATGTCGTCTTTTAAACAACGCCGGTATTTTTCACCCGGTCCGTCTTCCAAAACGGCAATATCCGCTGGTTCTACGGGGTATAGTTCTGATGACAGGCAAAGTTCGTGCATATAGTTCTCCTCAAGTGCCCGATTATAAGAGAATGATTAAAAATAATCAAATCAATATTTGAATTTATCAAGTATTTTTCTTGTCCGAGAGTTTGTTTTTCTGTTGTGTGAGTGTGAATTTTATGTTAAACTTCAAGTATATAAAAAATATAATTATGAAAAGGAGGAGAAGGCCATGACAGGAGAAGACACTAAAAAGCTTTTTGGCGAAAATTTCCTTCTGAATTTGCAGAAAGCTGCCAGCAAAGGTTTGTTGTTTGCCGTATTGGAGGAAACCGTCAGCCGTTTTTATCCGAATTATGATTTGGGAAAACAGTTGAAAAGAGTATCCGATTTTGATTCCGTTGCTTCGTACCAGGCCAAACTTGCCCGTGTGAGGATCGAGTATAACGCAAAGGCCGTACGGGATATTCATCAACGGCTGATCGGGCTGACCAATTTCGGCGAGGACAATTACAAATATAAAGAAAAAATCATCCGCAAGCTTAATCTCTTGATCAACAATTATCCGACCATTGATGAAATCATCTATCTGGCAATGGCCGAATATATCACCCGGGAATACGGGCATGCCAATGACTTTAAGCGGGAACTGTCC
The DNA here is from genome assembly GCA_944390375.1 of uncultured Alphaproteobacteria bacterium. Taxonomy (GTDB): domain Bacteria; phylum Pseudomonadota; class Alphaproteobacteria; order RF32; family CAG-239; genus JAFUYI01. The sequence continues at coordinate 10,098 of CALXPZ010000035.1, forward strand.
GAGTTTCTCAGGACGAGCGGCGGTCCGGTTGAGAGAAAAATGGCCGTCGGCTGTGAAACCGGTGTTCATGTTTAACAAAATTTAAATGCAAAACGTTTTATACTTGCCCCTGACGAACAGAAAGGGGCTTTTTCATGGAAATAAAAACCATCGGCATTATGACGGGAAACTCTCTTGACGCCGCAGATGCAGTGCTTTCCGCTTTTACCGAAGATACGGTGCGTGATCTGGCGTCTTTTTCGATGCCTTATCCGCCGGTGTTAAGAGAACGTTTTTTACAATTAAAGGAAAAAGTAAAAAATATTCCGGAAACAGAGAAACTGGCCGATGACCCCGATTTTTTGATAACGGTTGAGGCATATACGCGGCTGGCGGCGGAAACGGTTAACCGACTGCTGGCCGAAAGCGGAATTGAAAAAACAGAGATTGCCGCCATCGGTTTTCATGGCCAGACCTGTGATCATTTTCCGCCTTCGGTTGCCGGCAGCGGCGCCGCTTATACTCTGCAGGTCGGTGATGCCCGCCTGCTGGCGGAACTGACGGGGATCCCGGTTATATATGATTTTCGCTCCGACGACCTGATGAACGGGGGAGAAGGAGCACCGCTGGCGCCT
>CALXPZ010000036.1 GCA_944390375.1 uncultured Alphaproteobacteria bacterium
CTGAAGAAAAGCGTCCCATTCCTTTTGACCGCATGATCTATTTCGGTGACGGTATGACCGATATCCCATCAATGAAACTGATCAAGGAACGCGGAGGCAATGCAATTGCCGTTTATGCCCCGGGAAAGAGCAAAGATAAACGCAAGGCGATTAAGCTGCTGGAAGATAATCGCGTTAACTTCGCTCTGAAAGCTGATTATCGCGAAAACCGAGAGATTGATAAAGTGGTTAAAACTATTTTGGATAAGATTGCCAAAGAGCGAGATTTGGAAATTCTGCAATCCCGCGAAAATAAAAAGAAATTTTTACGTATGGCCATACCCAAAATCTGCAAAAAAAAAGATAATTAAGATAGATGCAGTTGACAGAGTTTTTTGTCGGGAAAGAAAAAAAACTCTTGCGTTTCGTAAAAATATAGCTTAGATATAGGGCAAATAATTCTGAAACGCCCGCCCGCGAAGAAAGTATTATTACGGCTGCCGGAAAAGTTATTTTGCGAAGGCGCCGGAGGAGCACCACCCCTCATGGATTTATCCGGAAAAGACAGCGTTTGTCTAGTGGTCATTGCTTGGGGTGTCGCCAAGTGGTAAGGCACCGGTTTTTGGTACCGGCATTCGTAGGTTCGAATCCTGCCACCCCAGCCAACAGACTTATAAGACCTTGTTTTTACAAGGTCTTTTTTATTGCGACATAGGAGATACCCTCAAATGGCATAGTGTACCACAACTATGTACCACAAGAGGGCTTTTATGAACGGTCATCACTGGCTTATCAGAAGAAACAGAGTGTATTATATAAGGGTTAGAATACCTAACTATTTGATATATCTTATTAAAACATCAGAATTTCGCTATTCTTTAAAGACGTATAACTATTATGAAGCCCTTGCAAAACTCCCAAAAGAAAGTTATAAAATTAACTTGAAAATCAATTTCTTAAAGGGTGTTGATATGAGAATCAGAAAAGGCGAAATCATTTTAAGCGATGAGGATACCCCTACTCCATACCACCGCTTGCATATGCCATACCGGGATACTCTACCGCCGTATCTATATGACGACAATAAAATAATTATTTCCGACTAAAATACGGCTTATAAGGATATTTTCAGTCTGTCATTATTTCCAGCGCATTTTTTATGATTTTGCTTTCCGCGGAAATTATACGTCATAATTTGTCGTATTCTGATGTTAAGTTGGCCTTATCATAAAAATTGAGAGGTTTGACATGAGCGGTTTCAGGGAAAAGAAAAATATTTTATACATTGCCAATGCATTATCCAACAAAAAATACATTAAAAACAACATTGAAAACGTTGCCGAGTGGATTGTCAACGAGGGAGGAAATTTCTCTAAATATCAATTAGCCGCTGGTCAAGACGAAACGACCAAAAATGATTTTTTGGACTTTTACAAAAAAAACAAATTAAAAGCTTTGAAAAAGGTTACGGGATATGCGGGAAGCCTGCGTAAAAAATATGCTCTGACGCCCAAAAGCAAGCCTGATATTTTGGAGCAGAATTTATATTTTTTACAGGCTTTGTTTGCTCTCAGCGATGACGAAAGGAAACTATTGGACTTTATGATCCGATCGTCCTGCGACAACCGTTTGGAGGATATTTTATCCGATTTGCAATCCCGACATTCCGATTTTTCGCCGGAAGAAAAAGCGATTTTTGCCGGAACACGCCCGGAAACGGTATATAAGTTTTGTTTTAAGAACTCGTATCTGGTCAATCTCGGACTGATGGAGATTGAATATAACGGGAACATAGACATAACCGATTTGGCGAAAACTTTTTATTTTCAGAAATTTCGATCTGCCGATGACATTAAGACTCATATTTTGGGAAAGCCGCTTAAAGCCGGTCTTAAATGGCAGGATTTCAAGCATATACAAGGGATTGAAACCTTGAAGAAAATATTGACCGGCGCTTTGAAAAATAATGAAAAAGGCATTAACATTCTTTTGTACGGCGAGCCGGGAACCGGTAAAACGGAATTTGCCAAGACACTGGCGGAAAATGTCCGCGGAAATCTTTATGCCATCGGCGAAAACGAAACTTCCGTGCTGGCGGAAGATAACAGAAACAGCCGTTACAACCAGTTGATGAGAGCCGATATTTTGTTAAAAAAAGACAAAAACACCTGCCTGCTGGTCGATGAAGCGGACGACATTTTAACAAGTTGCAGTCTGTCTTCGCTTTTTTGCGGCACTCGCGACGATGAAATATCAAAAATAAAAGTCAACCGCCTGCTTGAAAACAACCTGAAACCGACAATCTGGATTTCAAACAACATTCATATTATGGACAAGGCGTATTTGCGTCGGTTTACCTATGCCTTAAAATTTACCTGCCCGACAAAAGACGTGATAGAGGATATGTGGCAAAAGAGCCTGAAAGAAAACAACCTGCCCTGCGACAAAAACATGGCCAAAACTTTTGCCTGCAAATATACGCTTTCGCCTTCTTTTATCAATACCGCCACCAAGACGGCAAAGCTGGTAAAGGGAAGCATACTTGAGGTTGAACAAACTTTGGACGCGTTGCAGGAGGCATATAACAACGGGAAAAAAGCCGGGAATAATACCACCGCGCCCGAACAGGACTTTAACCCCGGACTTTTGAATACCGATACCGACCTGGCACTTTTGGCGGAACGGCTGCACCGGCTCGGAAAACTGAACTTTTCGCTTTGTCTGTATGGCGTTTCGGGAACCGGGAAGTCCGCTTTTGCCCAATATCTGGGCAAACAGATGGGGCTTTCCGTCATCAAGGAAAAATGTTCCGACTTGCTCGGTATGTACGTCGGAGAATCTGAGCAAAACATTGCCAACGCTTTTGAAAGGGCCAGACAGCAAAACGCCATGCTCATATTTGACGAGGCCGACAGCTTTCTGCAAGACCGGAACCGGGCTCAAAGGAGTTGGGAAATCACCCTGGTCAACGAAATGCTGACACAAATGGAAAAACATCCCTACCCGTTTGTCTGCACAACAAACCTGATAGACAAGCTGGACAAGGCATCTTTGAGACGTTTTACATTCAAGGTAAAATATGATTATCTGACGCCCCGACAGAGTTCTGCCGCTTTTGAATATTTTTTTGATATTCCGAACGTTGACTTGTCGCATCTCAATTCTCTTGCACCCGGCGATTTTGTGGTGGTCCGGCAAAAAGCGGAAATTCTGGGGCTGCTTGATAACCGGGAAGAGCTGATCAAAATGCTTGAAGCAGAGCAGTTGAACAAAGCCCCCGTCAGCAGAAAAATCGGTTTTATTTAATAAATTTTTACGCCTTACGGGACAATATGATCATATCTACCTTATCCGAACGGAGCTTTAAAATTATGGCCTATGAAAAGACTTATGATTTGCTGGATTTGGCAATCTGGATGCAGTCGACCCGCGAGGGCGTATCCTTAAACGAGATTGCCGCCAAATTCAGCGTTTCCCGGCGGACGGCCGAGCGTATGCGCGATATGATTATAACGCGCTTTCCGCAAACGGAAGAAATTATATGCGACAACAATACAAAACGTTGGTACATCCCACAAGGAACGTTAAAAGACTTTATCCAGTTTTCGGCAGAAGAATTGTCGGTTTTGGAAACGGCGGCGGCATTGTTTGGCGAAAAACAACTGCCTGATAAAAAAGAGATTTTTGAAAATATTATCCATAAAATCCGGGCGGGGATAAAATCTGACGTCTATCGCCGGATAGAACCGGACGCCGATGCCCTGCTGGAGGCGGAAGGCTTTATCTGTCGGCCGGGGCCGAAACTGATAATCGATAAAAAGATTTTAGCCGCCATCCGGCAGGCCATTCTTGCCTGTCATCAGATTAAAATATCTTATTATAATAAGATGAGCGGCAAAACCAGCGTCAACACGCTTGATCCGTACGGTTTTTTATACGGCGAGCGCAATCATTATCTGGTTGCCCGCCACAGCGACGGCTATTTCGGCGACGAGGTGCATAATTTTATTTTGAGCAACATTAAAAGCGTGGAAGTTTTGGATGTTCCCTTTGTGCCGGTGAAAGGATTTAATCTGCAAAGTTATGCCGAATTATCTTTCGGCGCCTTTCATGAAGAACCATTTGAGGTGGAGTGGCTGTTTGACAAAGAAAGCGCCGACGAGGCCGCGCAATATATTTTTCATCCAAAGCAGAAAATGCGCAAAAACGATGACGGCACTTTAACCGTTACATTCAAGGCCGGCGGCCGGCTGGAAATGGACTGGCATCTTTACACCTGGGGCGGCCATGTCCGCGTTATCAAACCAAAAAACTGGGAGAAATAAGCATGACTGAAGAAAAAGAAGAAAAAAAAGAAATATTACTTAACATTATGTATAATGGTAAGTATTTACAATCCGCAAATCAAAATATCGGGCATGAAATTATAAATTTATTTCAAGCTGATAATGGTAATAATTATATATACGTTTTACCTTACGGCTGTATGGCGCAAAAGCACAACGGCAAGATAAAAACAATCTTATTGGTAACAAGGCACAACGCATCATTGTTAGAAGTATTGGCCAAAGCGGAAAACCTGGAGCAGATAATAAAAATAAAAGGCAGCTGGAAAAATCAGAAGGACAATATACATAAGGAGCAAAAACAGTACATAGAAAATAATAATATAACATACGGCGGCGTAAGGTTAAATGATATCATGGAGGAAAACGAAAGCAATGAAACAGCCTTTTATATTACATTCAAAGCCGAGCGAATTGTTAAACCTAAAAAACGTATTTTTATAACCACAGCAAACGAAAATACGGAAGAAAAAGGTTATTGGTGCATTCTGGAGGATGTTAAGTTTGCCAGACAAAGTCCCAAAATGTATTTTAGCAATAAATCAAATGCAGGCGCTTATAAAAAATTAGATGACCTTATACAAAAGAAAGAATTATGGGAAAACGAAAAATATTCTCAAAAAGTCAGTACCAATGTTAAGTTATCTACGGAGAATAATTTTATAGATATCATAAAAAAAGGTTATGATGAACTTTGTTATTCCAATCTTTTTCAATATATTTTCAGCGCTAAAAAGAACATGTTTTCTAAGTTTGCAAAAGATGTTTTAGAGATAGAAAATTTTAGCGACGATTATATTGTTGAAAGAGAAACCTACAATATAGATTTATTGATTCGCAATGGACAACAAGTCATTGTTATAGAAAATAAAATAAAATCAGGAATTAATGGTATTTGTAAAAATACCAAAGAAGATGATAAAATCAAAAGTCAGCTAGATGATTATTATAAATATGTTGAAGATGAAAAAAACTTTTCAAAACAATATGATAAGCACTATTTTGTTTTTGCTCCAAATTATAACATTATAGATTTGAAAAAATATGATAACAGCGGAAAATATAAACTAATTAAATACAGCAAAATTTATGATTTTTTTGATAACAATAAAAATGAGTATGAGGATATTCCATATTTTCAGGAGTTTTTATACGCTCTGAAAAAACATACCAAAGATGTAGATAATCACAACGATATAGAGGCAGAAAACAGATTTCTCAAAGCGATATTAAAAGCGAAATAAACACATCAAAAAAGGTTGATATTCTCTGATATCAACCTTTTTTCGCTTGAGTTTGGCGGCTTTTTTCTTGTCGGGAATGATTTTTTGCCGGTAGAGGCCGTTGTGAAACAACTCGTAGGCTCCGGCGTTAAAAGACCTTAAGGACGACGGCCTGTTCTTTGTCTGTTTTTTCATGATTTTCTCCTTTATTATTTGTTGGTACGACAAAATATTTATAGAATTTTTCTATAATTGCAAGTTGATTTTGATCCAGATATTCCTCTGCTGCGTTTTTACTCCCGGCAGGAACGCGTATTACACTTTCGTAATGTATTCGGGAGGGATTATACCACCCTTAATTACGACCAGATAATACGGAATAACGGAAAAGCGCAAGCCTAATTTTTCATCACATTCGGACCAGTCAACCGGAGAAGTATCAATTTCATTGATAGAATGTAATTTAACAAGCATTTCATCGCAACCTTGCGGCAAATTGTTATTTAAATCGGGTTTGAGAGCTGGAGAAACATAGACAGACTCAATAAATCCGTCCTTTTGCAAAGCACCCAGATCTATCATAAACAAATCCGCGTTTTCGATAAAGGGCTTAAACATATTTATGCTTTTTTCAGTCCATCGTATCGGCTCCGAAAAGCCGCGAATGGCACGACTGCGACCTTCAAAACAATTTTCCATCCATTGTACAATTCCGGCGTGTGTCGTTTCCCCGCCCGTGCGCTTGTAATAATAGCTTAAATCTGCCTGAGGATTTTTGGCAAATGACAATATTCCGTCCCGTAATGCCGTATTCCCTTTAGTAATGTAATGGTACAACTTCATAGTTTTTCTCCCGTATGATTCAATTTTGCCCATTGCTATCCAATCTATCATTCATAGCTTGTATTAAATTATAGATGCTGTCCTGAATTTTATCGGAAGGCATTTCATACTCAAAAACAGCTACATTAGTATTAATAAACACTTTAATTTCTTTGTTTCTGGCTGTTTTATATTTAATTAAATTTTCATGTAGACGAGCTGGCTCATTAAAACCATTTAAGTCAATTATACCATCATTGCGTTTAAATGATCTCACACACAAATATCTACGCGTATACCTTTGAATTACATCCGTAGTATCTGTATACGAACCGAACATTAATAAAAACATCCATGATTTTTTTCCAAATATGCTTAAATAATTTTTTATTTTATTTTTTTCTGTTTCGTCAGGATAAAAAAGCACTTCGACGCTTATAATGCTTATATCAGAGAAACCTTGATTGAATGCTTCCATATAGAGTGCCGGACCATCTTCTGTACGAACAATGTATAAATCATCTATTCGCAGCCAGTTTTGCGGATTTGCCTGTTCTTGAGCTCTATGTGTTCCAAGCACAGCATATAGTGCCGTACAGACCGTCCCTATCGCCCCGACCGCCGTCCAAAAGGTTTGACTGTTCAAGGCTGAGCCAATGACACCCATATAGCAACAAACAACTTCTTCCATACGAAATATCCTTTCCCTTTACATATCCGTATTATTTTTTTCGCCGGCGGGAGGCGGGCAGTTTTTCCGGAGCAGATCGAGAAAACGTTTTACATTTTCGCCCGCAGACGGCGAATATAAAAGCCCGTACGGCATTTCAAACGGCCAGTCGACAGGAATGGTTGCCAGCGACGGATGAACATCTGCCCAACAGTCAAGGGTGAGCAGAACTTTGTTTTCTTCTTCGCAGCGATTGAAAACACCGATGTCGTAAAACTGGGGCGTATCTTCAATAATAACCTGCGGATGTGCGCGCTTCAGATATTGTCTGACGACATCGCAGCCGGCGGCATCCCCCTGCCGGACCATCATCAAATGTTCACCGTGCAAATCGGCCGGCGAGAGTTTTTCTTTTGCCGCCAACGGGTGCCGGCGGGATACGGCACAACAGATCTTGTACGTTCCCAAGGGATAGAAGCAACAGCGGCTGAGCCATAGTTCCGACGAGCAGGCGCCGACCAGAAAATCGAATTTTTCGCCCAGGCTCTCAATAACCGATAAAATATTAACGTTGTCGTCGTCAAAAGGGACTATTTGGATCTTAAACTGCGGGAAGGCGTCGCCCGTTGTGTTCCATAAATCCATAAACACTTTGCAGGGGTTAAGCATTGATGTCCCTATCCGCAGCAGACTGCGACCGGCCTCGGCCTGCCGGCGGGCACGAACAACCGCGCGTTCGCAGTAAGCGATGACGAACCGGGCGTCTTTATAAACCGACTCTCCGGCCGCGGTCAGACGCACGCCGTGGCTGCCGCGGACAAACAACTCTACGCCCAGACGATATTCCAGCGCGTCGATTTGCTTTTTGACGGCGGTCGGCGAAAGGTGGCATTTTTCTCCGGCGCGGATAAAACTGCCGCAATCGGCAACAGCCATAAAGGTTTTCAGACTTCGGTTATACATATTTTTGCATTAACTTTTGGTTTATACAAAACTAACTTTTTTAAACTTCCCTGTCAAGAACAAAGCTCTTATATTTACCATAAAGGAGGAAAAAATGAGCGCAATCGTTATTTATTTTTCCCGCACGGGAGAAAATTATGTGAACGGCACCATCAAAAGACTAAGCGTCGGCAATACGGAAACCGCCGCCCGCATCATCGCCGAACTGACCGGCGCCGATACATTCAAACTTGAACCGGTAACGGCTTATTCGGACAATTATTCGGAATGTATTGAAGAGGCCAAACAGGATCAGCGCCGCAACGCCCGTCCCGCTCTTCAGGCTCTGCCCGCCGGACTGGAACGCTATGACACCATTTACCTCGGCTATCCGAATTATTGGGGAACCATGCCGATGGCGATGTTTACGTTGCTTGAACAATGCAATTTTGACGGTAAAACGATCAAACCGTTTTGCACCCACGAGGGCAGCGGCCTCGGACGAAGTGTGGAAGACATCAAAAAACTGTGTCCGCGGGCAAAAGTGGCGGACGGTCTTGCCATCCGCGGCGCAAACGTGGCCAATGCCCGGCAGCAGATAGAAAACTGGATTTAGATTAAACAAAACGAAAGGAAACACCATGGAATATGTAAAACTGAACAACGGCGTCGAAATGCCGATTTTGGGTTTCGGCGTTTATCAGATACCCGATGCCAAAGAGTGCGAAAAGGCAGTAAGCGAGGCCTTGGAAACCGGGTACCGGCTGCTTGACACGGCGCAGGCCTATTTCAACGAAGAGGCCGTCGGCAACGCCGTCAGAAAAAGCGGCATCGACCGGAAAGAGATTTTTCTGGTTACCAAAATCTGGATTTCTAACGCCGGTTACGAAAAAGCGAAAAAATCCATTGACGAATCTTTGCAAAAATTGCAGACGGATTATGCCGACCTGCTTTTGATCCATCAGCCGATCGGCGACTATTACGGCACTTACCGCGCGATGGAAGAGGCGTATAAAAACGGCAAAGCCCGCGCCATCGGCATTTCCAACTTCTATCCCGACCGATTTGTCGATCTTTCGCATTTTGTGGAAATCCAACCGGCGGTCAATCAGGTGGAAACCCATGTTTTCCAGCAGCAGAAAAAAGCCCGTGAATTTATGCGGAAATATCACACACAGATTATGTCCTGGGGGCCGTTTGCGGAAGGACGCAACAACTTTTTCAACAATGAAACATTGAAGAATATCGGCGCCAAATACGGCAAATCGGTCGCCCAGACGGCGCTGCGCTTTCTGATTCAGGAAGGAGTTGTCGTTATTCCGAAGTCCGTACACAAAGAGCGCATGGAAGAAAATTTCAACGTTTTCGATTTTAAGCTTTCTCTCGCCGATATGGAAGAAATCCGCAAGCTTGACACCGGGAAAAGCCTGTTCTTTTCCCACCACGATCCCGAGACCGTGGAATTTCTGGCCGGCCTCGGCAAATAAACGCAGATACGGAAACAAAGCTCCCTTCCCGCTTGTCGCAGGGGGCTTTGTTTTTATTGCCGCGGCAATCATATTTTGTTATTTTCACTGACAGCTTTCTCCTCATCTTTTGCACCGACTGCAATTTTCGTAAACCGTTTAGGCAAAAGTTTTGCCGTTTTTCCACAATCCCAGATGACAACTGCACAGACTTGACTTTTTAGAAAAAATGATTTGTATTAAGGGAGAATTTGAGCAAGGTGAAATAGACATGAAACACGCTGTGAAAACAACTTTTTGGATCATCCTGGCCACCGCCGCGGTTCTCGGGGCAGGCGCCGGCTGGAACAAATATCAGGAATTCCGCCAGGAAGAACTGCTTAGGGTTATGACCGTCAAAGACAAAAAATTTAACCCCGAAGAGCTGGTGCAAATTGCTTCTTCCCTTGCTGCAAAACCTTATGTTGCACCCTTTGACAATCTCCCCGACGAGCTTAAAAAGCTTAATTACGACCAATACCGCGACATTCGTTTCAGCCGCGAAAACGGCCCTTGGTACGGCAAAAAACTGCCGTTTGAGATTCAGTTTTTCCACCTCGGTTCTTTATTTTTAACTCCGGTAACGGTCAATGAGATCGTTAACGGGAAAGTACACCCGCTTAAATATTCCCCCGACTATTTTGATTACGGCAAAAATCGGCTGGATACAAAAGAACTGTCCAAAACCGGTTATGCCGGTTTCCGCCTGCATTATCCGCTCAACACAAAAAAATATTATGATGAATTGATTTCTTTCCTCGGCGCCAGTTATTTTCGCGCGCTCGGCAGACATCAGAAATACGGACTTTCCGCCCGCGGACTGGCGATTGACACCGCCGTTCAGAC
>CALXPZ010000037.1 GCA_944390375.1 uncultured Alphaproteobacteria bacterium
GAACAAAATGAGAACATTATAGTTTTCGGCGGATAACTGCAAACGACGGTTTGCAATCAAAAATAAATTATCGGATAGTAATAGCAATCAAACAACCAAACAGGAAAGAACTTGCAATATGGAAAAAGATAAAGCATTGGACGCGGCCCTGACCCAGATTGAAAGAACCTTCGGCAAAGGTTCCATCATGCGGCTCGGGCAAAACACCAACATTGATATCGAGGCCATCTCGACCGGTTCGCTCGGCACCGACATTGCTTTGGGCATCGGTGGTCTGCCCAAAGGCCGGATTATTGAAATATACGGTCCGGAAAGCTCCGGTAAAACTACCTTTGCCTTAAGCGTCGTTGCCCAGGCGCAGAAAAAAGGCGGCACCTGCGCCTTTATCGACGCGGAACACGCCCTTGACCCCTCTTATGCCAAAAAAATTGGGGTCGATATCGAAAACCTGCTGGTTTCCCAGCCCGATTCCGGAGAACAGGCGCTGGAAATTGCCGATACTCTGGTTCGCTCGGGTGCGATCGACGTGCTGGTTGTGGATTCGGTGGCGGCATTGGTTCCCAAGGCCGAGCTGGAAGGTGAAATGGGCGATTCTCACATGGGGTTGCAGGCTCGCCTGATGAGCCAGGCTCTGCGCAAACTGACCTCAACGGTTTCCCGCTCCAACACTCTTATCATTTTCATCAACCAGATTCGTATGAAAATCGGTGTTATGTTCGGCAATCCGGAAACCACCACCGGCGGCAACGCCCTCAAGTTTTACGCCTCTGTCCGTCTGGACATCCGTCGCATCGGTTCCATCAAAGACAAAGACGAAGTCATCGGCAGCCAGACCAGAGTCAAAATTGTCAAAAACAAAGTGGCTCCTCCGTTCAAAACCGTCGATTTTGACATCATGTACGGCGAAGGCATTTCCAAAACCGGCGAGCTGATTGACCTCGGTGTTAAAGCCGGTCTGGTCGAAAAATCGGGTGCCTGGTTCTCTTATAAAGGAGAAAAACTCGGTCAGGGTCGTGAAAACGCCAAACTCTTCCTGCGGGATCATCCCGAAGTTGCCGATGAAATTGAAACCAAAATCCGTGCCGATGCCGGTCATCTGACCGTCGAAATGATGGGCGATGACGAAAGCAGCGTGGAAAACGAAGACTAAAGCTCACGTTTTTTCGGCCAAAATCCCCGCTTTCCGGCGGGGATTTTTTTAATCTTCTTCCTCTGATTTTTTGTGCCCGGCGACATCTTGTCGGCGCTTTTTAAAAAAAAATGACACAACCGTTTTCTGCCCTATTGACAGTCTGATTTAAAGTTGTATTTTCCTGCACGTTTTTTTGTTGAATTTGAAGAGAAATAGATAAAAAGGAACAAGCAATGCTGGCTGTCTGGAAAAATTTTCAAAAGTACTACGGAGCAAAATTCGCCCCCAAAATTTATGAAGTGCTGAAATCGGGCTACGACAAGGAAAAATTCCGCCGCGACTGCATCTCGGGCATGACGGTTGCCGTCATCTCAATTCCGCTTGCCATGGCGCTTGCCATAGCTTCCGGCGTTACCCCCGCCCAGGGGCTTTATACCGCGATTGTCGCCGGCTTTTTCATTGCCCTGCTCGGCGGCAGCCGCTATCAGATCGGCGGGCCGACCGGCGCCTTTGTGGTTGTCATTTTCAATGTTATGCAAAATTACGGCTACGACGGCCTGGCCGCTACCATGCTGATTGCCGGCAGTATCCTGATCATCAGCGGATACCTCCGGCTCGGTTCCTATATCAGATATATCCCCTACCCGGTTGTCGTCGGTTTTACCGCCGGTATCGGCCTTTCCCTGATTTCCACTCAGGTCAAAGACCTTTTGGGATTGAAAATAGAAAACTTGCCGGCCGAATTTTTACCCAAATGGGAAAGCTATTTGGCGCATCTAGACACCTACAGCACGGCCTCGGTCGTCATTTCCTTTTTATCACTTGCTGCCATTATTTATATGCAGATAAAAAAACCAAAACTGCCGGCCTATCTGGTCTGCGTCAGCGCCGCCACTCTGCTGGTTGCCGTATTCGGCCTCAACATAGACACCATCGGCAGCAATTTCGGCGGTATGCCCCGTTTTTTGCCGATGCCGCGGCTGCCGGAGATTTCCGTCAATCTGCTGTTAAAAGTTTTGCCGAGCGGACTCACCATTGCCTTTCTGGCCGGCGTGGAATCTCTTTTGAGCGCCACCGTTGTTGACGGCATGAGCGGTGATAACCACAACTCAAATGCCGAACTGATAGCCGAAGGTGCCGCCAATATTTTTTGTATGTTTTTTGCCGGCGTTCCCGCCACCGGCGCCATTGCCAGAACGGCCGCCAACTTCAAGGCTAACGCCTATTCCCCCGTATCCGGAATTATGCAGTCCGTTTTTCTGCTGCTGTTTATGCTGCTGCTGGCCCCGGCGGCAAAATACATTCCGTTGGCCTGCTTGTCCGCGGTGCTGGTTTTAATCGGCTGGAACATGATGGGGCTGGGAAAAATATACAAACTTCTGCGTGGTCCGAACGGCGACCGCTATACCCTGGTGGTTACCCTGCTGTTAACGGTTCTTGTTGATCTCAATACCGCCATCAGCGTCGGCTTCATTATGGCCAGCATCATCTTTATGCACCGCATGAGCCGCGAAATCGAAATTGAAACCGACGAACAGGTTCTGGAAGAAGACGGCGGCGGCCGTGATCTGACCCAGGTTTTGCACGAACAGGGGGTTGTTTCGCTCCGTTTCTCAGGCCCTCTCTTTTTCGGCGGTGCTTCGCAGATTTCCCACTTTCTCCAAAAAATGGGAAAAACCCCGAAAGTGCTGATTTTAAGAATGGGCTACGTTCCGGTTGTGGACGCCACCGGTGCCAACATCATTGTCGAATTTATCAAAAAAATAAAAAAATATGATACCAAAATCATCTTTTCAAATGTCAAAAAACAACCGCGGCGCGTGCTCCATAATGCGTTTCTGGAAGAAGGAATAGATTTTCACACGATCTCTACGGCCTCCACTTTCCAAAACGCGCTGAAAATGGCCAAACGCTACCTGAAAAACAAAGAAAAACAGGAAGCCCAAAATACGGAACCGCAAAACTGATCATAAAGCCCTGCTCCATAGCGGGGCTTTATATTTGTTTACTTGCATTTTTCTTTATTTTACTTATAGACAAATTTGTCAAAATAGTATATATTAAGTCCATTATTTACAAAAACGGAGATGATGATGAAAGACATATACCGCGTTGTCTGCAGTGAAAACCAGAGACTTTACCCGGGACAAACTTTTGTTGACTTTATGCCGGCAGGACACAGCCGACAGGAAAACTGCCTCAACCACGAATCAATTTTACAAATGCGCCGGATGGTCAACCCCGACGTTGACAGCGTAGAAAACGGCTTGATGCTGACAGATTACGGTAATGGCCGACTGGAACTGCAATATGAAAAAGCATACAATTACAACATCAGGCGCCATCAGGAATATGTCAAAGAAAAATACGAACCTCTTATTTTTGAGCGTTTTCGGCAGATGAGAGCCGCCGGAAAAGAAAAAACACTAGAAGTCAGCCTGCGCGATTTGGTCGTGCTCTACGACTTTAACCAGTCCGTCGATAACGGCTCCCCCAAAAGCGCCAGGGAAATGGCTCTGATTGAAGAAGCCCAAAAAAGAAAAGAAATAGAACGGCGCAAAAATGAAATGAGAGAACAACTGGCCAAAAAAGAACAAAACCTGACAACGGAACAAATTTTGAAATGGAAATATTCCCGCTATTCGGGAGACTAACCTCACACACCGGCGGCCAAAAACTTCAGCCGCGGCTGAAACAAACGCACACACATAAAAAAAAGCAGGAGAATATCCCCTGCTTTTTTTCGTGTGTTTGTCTGATTAGAATTTATATTTGGCATTCAACAGTCCGGTATGATTGTCATAATCATCGCGGAACTGTCCTTCATAACTCAGCGAAACTTCAACGTTGTCGCTGATATCTGCCGACAATCCGGCGCCGAACTCAACCGCAAAACGGTCAAGAGCTTCGCCGCTGACACGATAAGCCGCGCCGTTTGTCAAAGCGACAACAGAGCTTGCGTCATCGTTAAACAGATCATAAGTTACGGCCAAACGAACTTCCGGCCGCAGAACCATATTGTTTTCCAGCACATATTCTTTGCCCATTTTGGCACCGACGACTGCCGTCAAAACATCGGAGTCGTTGGCCGAAACGCGCTGGTCGGCCGTATCGGTATAAGCATCCTGGCTGATATGCAGATAACGGAGACCTGCTTCCGGAGTCAGATTATAGCCGCCGACCTGCATTTCATAACCGGTCATGGCCTGCAAACCGATTGTATCAACATCGTAGTCTGCCTTGACGCCATAACCGGCAAGATTCTTGCTTTCGGAATAATCGGACCAGCCGTAAGTGGCAACCGCATTGACAAACCATGCGGAAGGTTTGTATTC
>CALXPZ010000038.1 GCA_944390375.1 uncultured Alphaproteobacteria bacterium
GGATTGTGCGGCCGAAAAGAAACGATAAATCGATTACCGTTTATGCCCTGCTTGACAGTCCCAGCGCCGCCGGAATCTACACATTTGTCATCACTCCGGGCGAAAATACGATGATGGACGTCGACGCCCGCATTTTTCCCCGTAAAGAAATCAACAAGCTGGGAATTGCACCCCTGACTTCCATGTATTTGTTCGGCGAAAACACCAAAAACAAATTTGACGACCACCGGCCGGAAGTGCACGACAGTGACGGTTTGCTGATTTTAAACGGCAACAACGAATGGCTGTGGCGGCCGCTTGACAACTCAAAATATCTGCGCATCAGCGCCTTTGTCGACGAGAACCCGCAAGGGTTCGGCCTGCTGCAAAGAGATCAGGATCCGGCGCATTACCTTGATTTTGAAGCCAACTACGAACAACGGCCGAGCGTGTGGGTGGAGCCGCGCGGACAATGGGGAAAAGGCTGGGTCGAACTGGTTGAAATTCCCTCTATTCAGGAAATCCACGACAATGTCGTCGCCTACTGGGTGCCGCAAGAAAAAGTGCGTCCGCAAAAAGAGCTGCGTTATCAATACCGGCTGTACTGGTTTAAGAAACTGCCGGTAGAAAAGGTGCCCGGAGACATTACCGCTACTTATACGGGGATCGGCGGCGTATCCGGTATGCTTGAGGATCATAAGCGCAAATTTGTGATTGACTTTGACATTCTTAATATGAAAAAAGAAGTGGAGAAAGGAATTGCCACCCTGGAAGTTTCCGCGAGCGAAGGGGAGATTACCGGCACGCATCTGATGTACAACCCGGTTACCAAAGGGCTGACCGCTTATATTGACTTTAAGCCGAACGGAAAAACCTCAGAACTGCGGGCAGCGGTGGTTAAAAAAGGCAAAAAAATTTCAGAAATCTGGAGTTATCAATGGTTGCCATAAAAATTCAAAGCAAAGAAGACATTATCGCCGCTTATCTGGCCAGTCTCGGTTTTAGCGGAAAAAATTTGTCCTCCGTTGTTTCTGCCGTGTCGGGGCGGCTTAACTTTCACTCGGATAACGGAGATGAACTGGTCGAGAAAATCGACGACGTCCTGCTCAAACTTGCGGGAAAAACATTTCCCGACGCCAAACTTGACAGAGAACAGTTGCTGGCCGAATTTAAATTATGTTTTTTGTTGTGCAACGGCGCCAGTCAGTGTAGTGCACAAGAAATAAAAGATTTAGATATGCCGGCAGAATTAACAAAAGCCATGCGCCGTTGTTTTGTGGTCAGCGCTCCGGCCTGCAGTTATCACGAAATGAAACCACAAAAAATTGAAAGTTTTCATCAAAGAAAGAAGAAAAAATGAGTTTCTTTTTCACCCCAATCAGTCCGCGGCAGATACGCCGCCGGAGAATAAAGGTTTTCGGACTGATGATTGTCAGCACCTTGCTGGCCACGCTGAAGTGGATTACCGTCATTCCGAGCGACAGTTCGCTTTTCACCCGGTTTTTGATGATCGGCCTGTTTATCCTTACTTTCGGCTGGATTGCTCTATTTTTCTGGTCCAGTATTTTCGGTTTTTTTGAACTGTTGCGCAAAAAGAACGTGCCGGGGGTGCGCTGGCCGGACGAAAAAACAAAACTTTCGACCAAAACAGCCATTTTGATGCCGGTTTACAACGAATCTCCGGCAAATGTTTTTGCCAATCTGCTGGCAATGGCAAATGACCTGGAAAAAACGGGACAAGCCGACGCCTATGACATTTTTGTTTTAAGCGACACCACCAATCCCAAAATCTGGGTAGAAGAAGAAAGCCTTTGGCTGGAGGCCAAAAAGATAATTTCGCCAGAGATCGGTTTTTACTACCGCCGGCGCCCGATCAACACCGCTCGCAAAAGCGGCAACATTGAAGATTTTTGCAACAAATGGGGCGCACTTTACGACTTTATGATCGTCCTTGATGCCGACAGCCTTTTGACCGGGGCAACCATGGTCAGAATGTCGCAGCTGATGGAAACCAACCCGCAAGCCGGCATTATCCAGGCTCCACCGATGTGCATTAACCGCCACTCTCTGTTTGCGCGCATTCAACAGTTTGCGGGCAAAGTTTACGGTCCGATTGTTTCCGCCGGACTGGCCTACTGGCAAGTGGGCGACAGCAATTACTGGGGGCACAACGCCATTATCCGCGTCGGAGCTTTTATGGAATGCTGCAAGCTGCCGGTGCTTTCGGGACGCGCGCCTTTCGGCGGGCATATTCTCAGCCACGACTTTGTGGAAGCAGCGCTTATCCGGCGCGGCGGCTGGTCGGCCTGGCTGCTGCCGGAGCTGAAAGGAAGCTATGAAGAATGCCCGCCGTCCATGATTGATTTTGCCGTTCGCGACCGCCGTTGGTGCCAGGGCAATATGCAGCACATCAAAGTCCTTGTTTCCAGAGGACTGCACCCTGTCAGCCGAATTCACTTTATCATCGGTATCATGTCTTATCTGTCTTCGCCTTTGTGGCTGTCTTTTCTACTGGTCGGTCTGGCGGTTGCGCTCGGACGCAACATATTTCAGCCGGATTATTTTCCGACCTATTACACACTGTTCCCGACCTGGCCGATTTTTGATAAATTCGGTACCATCAGTTTGTTCGTCATTTCCATGTTTATGCTGATTTTTCCTAAGTTTTTGGGGCTTATCGTTTACCTGGCACAAAACAAATTCAAGGAAATCGGCGGTTGTTTCGGCGCCGTTAAAAGCGTTTTGGCCGAAATTGTATTCAGCGCGCTGTCGGCACCGATCATGATGATGTTTCAAAGCAAGTTCGTATTTGACATTTTTGCCGGAAGAGACGCCGGCTGGAATACGCAAAACCGGGACGAAACAGGAACTTCGTGGAAAGAGGCCTGGACGCGGCACCGCTGGCATATGCTGCTCGGGATTGCCACCACCGTCATTGTCTGGAAATATGCCCACAGCTTGTTCTGGTGGATGCTGCCGATTACGACCGGGCTGATACTTTCCATCCCGATTTCCGTTATTTCTTCCCGCGAAAAAAACGGCATTGCCGCCAGAAAAAATAAATATTTTGTTATTCCGGAAGAAATCAACGTGCCGGAAATTTTGACGTCCGCACTTTCTTTCAGAACACAATTAGCAAACAAAAAACGGGGGGCCGGCGTGGCCGACGTGGTGGACAACAGCGAGCTCAATGCCCTTCATATCCTGATGCTGCCGGTTAACGGCCCGACCCCCGAATTTGGCAGCAAAGCACTGGAGACAGCCAAAATAAAACTGGAAAATTATCTCAATCACGGTCTGGAGATGGAACTGAGCAGAGAAGAAGAAATCGCCCTTCTTTACAGCCCGGACGTTTTGAAAAAAGCTAACTTAATGAAACAACTGGTATATCACAATGTATAAAAAAAACAAACTTCTGACGACCGGGGCTTTCGCTTTTATTCTGGTGATATGCGCCGCTCTGCTTTTATCTTTGCTGTCGCATAAAAAACTGCCCGAACCGCTGCCGGCGGCACAACAGGCCGATAAAATCGTAGTCAAAAAAGCTGATCATAAACTGTTTTTGCTAAAAGAAGGAAAAACAATCCGCGAATATAAGATCGCACTCGGTTTTGCCCCGAAGGGAGACAAGGTGCAGGAAGGGGACGGCAAAACGCCGGAAGGAAAGTATCATATTTCCGGCCGCAACCCCAAAAGCCGTTTTCACCTTTCTCTCAGGGTTTCTTACCCCGATGAGCAGGATAAGAAAGAAGCAGAGGAAAAAGGCGTTTCTCCGGGCGGAGACATTATGATCCACGGTCTTCCCAACAAAGCTCCTTTCCTCGGTCGCGCCCATACTTTGCGCGACTGGACCGCCGGCTGTATTGCCGTAACAAACGAGGAGATTGAAGAAATTTGGTCCATGGTGGCCGACGGAACGGAAATTGAAATTCTGCCATAAAGAAAAATCTTTTGTGTCAATTCTATTGACAAGCGCTATAACTGACTGTAGCATTGTAAGAATGTTAAAAATAGTTTGAGGTTTAAAAATTAATCAATCATGAGTCCCGTATATTCTTATGTTTTTAATATGGCCCTGGTTCTTTTGCTGGTGTTTGCCAATGCTTTTTTTGTGGTTTCTGAATTTTCCATTGTCAAAATCCGCCGCACAAAATTGGAAGAACTTGCCAATCTGGGAAATAAACGGGCTAAAATAGCGCTTAAAATTACAGAAAATCTAAATACGTATCTCAGTGCCATTCAGCTCGGCATTACCCTTGCCTCCCTCGGCCTCGGTTGGATCGGCGAACCGGCTGTTTCCCGCCTGTTGGAAGATCTGTTCGGGCATTATTTTGCCGACAACAAAGTTTTGCTGCACTCGGTCAGCTTCGGTATTGCTTTCGGTTTTATCACCCTGCTGCACGTTGTTCTCGGAGAACTGGTTCCGAAGTCTCTCGCCATTCAGAAAACCGAAAATTACGCCCTGATCATTGCCAAACCGCTTTATGTATTTAAACACATATTTTCCCCTTTCATCTGGGTTTTTGATAAAGTAACCGCCGGCATTCTGTTTCTTATGGGCGTGCCGATGGCCAACGAAAACGACGATACCCACTCGGAAGAAGAAATCAAACTGATTATCGACGCGTCCAAAAAAGGCGGCGTTATCGACGACACGGAAGGCGAGATTATCCAAAACGCCATTGATTTTTCGGAAATCTATGCTCACGAAATCATGATCCCGCGGCAGGATATGAAATGCCTGTATCAAAATTTTACTTTTGCGGAAGCAATGGATTTTGTAAAAAAGCACAATCATACGCGTTTTCCTTTGTGTAACAAAGACAAAGATCATATTATCGGCATGCTGCACATTCGCGACCTGATGGAATATGAAGGCGACGAAAACGACACCGATGTCCTGACAAAGCTGGCAAGAAAAATTTTGTTTGTTCCCGAAAACCAATCCATCTCCGAAATTTTGCACCAAATGATGACAAGACATATTCATCTGGCAATCGTGGTTGATGAATACGGCGGCACGGCAGGGCTGCTTTCGATGGAAGACATTCTGGAAGAACTGGTCGGCGATATTATGGACGAACACGACGATTTTACCGATGAGCCGATTAAGAAAATTGATGACGAAATTTCCGAATTTGACGGCGTGGTGCTGGTGGAAGATGCTTTTGACAGCATGAAACTGCCGGAATGCGAGCATGAAGAAAGCACCATGGGCGGTTATGTTTTCGGCCTGCTCGGAAGACTGCCAAAAATCGGCGACAAGGTTGAAGACGAATATTGTGAATATGAAGTTATCGGGGTCGACAATATGAGGATTACCCGCATTAAGGCCAGAAAAAAAGAAACCGGGGAAGAAAACAATGAAGATTAGTCTTCCGGTCGGCTTGTTTCTGCTGGCAGCCCATGCGGCAAAGGCGTCTTGCATCGACCTGCCTCAACCTGCCGCCCGTGAAGCTCTGCAAATCTTGAATAATCAGATTATGGTTGCCGAATATTGCGAAAAATGTTTAAGCCCGATACACCGGCTGATCGGCATTCGCTCGACCGGAATTGTCTGCAATGAACGGAATTTGTGCCGTATCCTTATCAACGGAGAAGAGGTTGATACTTCTCATCTGTTTGCCCCCATTTATGACGAACGGGAAGAAAACATCGGATATGCCGTCGGCTGTTCCGACGCTTTGCTTTATAATCCGCGCTTTTTGAATATTGATTGAAAAATATTGCCAGATCACAAAAATCGTGATTATATAAATAGCACTTTCACTAATTTTGACAGGATCAATGCCATGGAAAAACTGATCAATTATATTAAACGGGGAAAAGGTATCGGATTAAAATACCTGTTGCTGTTCGCGCTTTTTTACGCAATCGTTTTGACCGTTGCCCTCAAACGATCCGGCGACGAAGTTTTGGTACCTGCAGCTCAAAAAATAGCTGATGAATTTCTGCCGATAAAAATTGAAAACGGTGTTATCGTTGAACCCGAAAATATGTATAAAACTTACACTCTTCAGATAGCTGACGATGAAAGCGGGATTGGAGAAACTTACGAAATCATCATGAACACGGAGGTTGAAACCATAAATCCCGCCGACATGAAAAAAGAAGGGGCATATATCACCAAAAACGCCATTTACTTTTCCACCAATAATCAGCTTAAGGTATACCCTTTTGAAGATTCCGCTTATTTTCCGGTGGGCGATTACAGAGACGCTTTTACCTCTGTTCTTAACTGGACATTGTTTATCCTTCTGGTGTTCTTTTTCATCGGGCTGGCTA
>CALXPZ010000039.1 GCA_944390375.1 uncultured Alphaproteobacteria bacterium
AAGTTGAAATTGTTTGTTCTGGCGGCGATGCTGTCGTTCTTTTTTGGGTGCGGGGAAGCGGGTGCGATTTCGCCGGCGGATTATGCCGATCGTTTCAAAATCGATATGAACGAGGAGATTCCCCCGATTGAGGAACTGCGCAAAATGTTTGCGCCCCAACCCGTTTATGACCGCAAGTTTGATTATTTTTGGAATATCGGCACCGTGTTTGACAAAGAGTTTGCCCGGACAATCCGTTCTTACGGCACCCGTCAGACGCGCTTGAAATGGCCGGGAGAAGAAAGCCTGCTCGAACAACTGGCCAATACGCCGAAAGAATATTATCCCTATATCGGCCCTTATCTGCATACGGTGCCCGGTATTTCAGAGAAAATTTTGAACCTGCCGGGGATTAAGGAAACCAAAAACCAGTTTCCCAAAAGGGTGGCGCCGATGTTTGAAGATATCGAAAATCTGGAGTTTATGTCGCCGGCGCTTTATTTTGTGCTGATGCCCGAAATATGGGAAGACAGCAATCTGAGCCACGAACAGGTCAGGCTGCGGACGCTGCCGCAAACAAATCATTACGATACGGCGTTTATAAAAACAGTTATGGATAAGGTGCCGCCCGAGGACTATGCTCCCGGTGCCAAACCCAAAGAACCGTTAAAAAGCCGGCTGCGCACCATATCTCCCGACGCATCGTCACCGCTGACCAGCAAAGACGTACAGGCGGTTGCCCGCAGTCTGGAGGCTTTGGCCGATTACAGCGCCGATATTCACAACAAGGAAAAGGTAATTGAGGCGGGCGCTTTACTTGATGCCTGGGAAAATTCGCAAGGGACGGGGGCCATTCTGCCCAATCTGAAAGACCTTGTGCATCCCTGTCAGCGGTTGGTGCAAAAACTCAGAATGCAGGGAATGGAAAAAGAGTTTGCCAACATTATTGCCGCCGAGGGGTTTACCCCGGAAGAGTGGGCTTATACCTGCGACAAGACAATCAAGGCATACCGGGTGCTTAAAATGACTTCGGCGGAGCTGATGACCCTTTTGGCATATCAACGGAACGTTTACGGCAACAAACTGAATCAGTATTCGGAAAAGACTGCGCCGGCGATTGCCGCTACCATGCAGGGGATTATTGAAATGTACAAAGCGCCGATAGATGATGTTCTGGAAGTGAAGAAAAATCAGAGGCTGGTTAAGAACGCTTTTGAAAAACTCGGCTACCGAATCGTCTTTCAGTCGATTTATATAAAATAATATTTTGTAAAAACAATGTGTTGAAAGAATAAAAAACAGATTTTTATTGCATTTGCGGCGCAAAACGTTTATAGTCTTGAACAAAATTCGTTTTAACTAATTGACAAAGGTAAAAAAATGGCAAGAGTTACAGTAGAAGACTGCATTGATAAAATTCCCAACCGCTATGAACTGCTGATGGTTGCTACCCAGCGGGCAAAAGACATTTCCGCCGGCGCACCGATTATGGTTTCCCGCGATAATGACAAAAACCCGGTGGTTGCCCTGCGCGAAATTGCGGAAGAAAAAGTTAATATCGAAGAATTGCAGAAATCGCTGGTTATGGGACTGCAGAAATACGTTGAGGTTGAAGAGCCCGAAGAAGAGGAAATCGAAATCCTGGCCGCGGAAAAAGAACTGGCCGGTCTGGACGAACAGTTCTCAGGCGTGCTTTTGGATAATGAGATGTCTGACTCCATGCAGGTTCACGGTATGGATGACGATAGCCTTGACCTTGATGCCGATGATGCAAGCGACGGTGATCTGGATGTGGATCTGGACGGCGATGATGACCTCGGTTTTGACGACGGGGCAGATCTCGGGGACGAGGGACTGGACGATCTGGACGAAGAATAAGCGAGGAAAAGACGCGGGCCGATGTTACGACAATATGAATTAGTTGATCTGGTAAAGTCTTGCGATCAGGACGCCGACGAAGACGCACTTAACCGGGCGTATGTTTTTGCCATGAAAAAGCACGGGGCTCAGCTCCGGGCTTCCGGCGACCCGTATTATTCCCATCCGGTCGAAGTGGCCGGTATTCTGACCAAATTCAAACTGGACTGTGCGTCGGTGATCGCCGGTTTGCTCCATGACACGGTTGAAGACACCGACACCACGGTGGAAGAAGTGCGTCAGTTGTTCGGCGACCAAGTGGCCTCGCTTGTCGACGGGCTGACCAAACTGGCGATGATCGAGCAGAAGTCGGTTTATACCAAGCAGGCGGAAAATTTCCGCAAGCTGCTGCTTGCGATGTCGGAAGATATCCGGGTGCTTTTGATCAAACTGGCCGACCGTCTGCACAATATGCGGACGCTGCATTTTCTGGCGCCGGAAAAACGGACGCGGATTGCGCGGGAAACTCTGGATATTTATGCGCCGCTGGCCGAGCGTATCGGTATGCAGGAGGTTAAGAGCGAACTGGAGGAGCTGGCTTTTTGCGAACTGTACAAAGAAGCTCATGATTCCATTATCGCCCGCCTGAACTTTTTGCGCGAACAGGGCAGCAATCTGGTGCCCAAAATTATCGAAACCCTGAAAAAAGATATGGAAGAAAACGGGGTGAAATGCCAGGTTACGGGGCGGGAAAAAACGCCTTATTCCATCTGGCGCAAAATGCAGCAGAAAAATGCCTCGTTTGAGCAGCTTTCCGATATTATGGCTTTTCGTATCTGCGTTGACGACATTGCCACCTGCTATCAGGCGCTGGGCATTATCCACAGCAAGTATCACATGGTTCCGCGCCGGTTCAAAGACTATATCTCCACCCCCAAACCCAACGGCTACCAGTCGATCCATACCGGCGTTATCGGACCGGAAAACACCCGTATCGAAGTGCAGATCAGAACGCATGAAATGCACGAAATCGCGGAAAAAGGCATTGCCGCCCACTGGGCATATAAGCAAGGGCAGAAAGCCGAAGGCAAAAATTTCCGCTGGATACGCGAGCTGCTTGAAATTTTGGAAAGGGCTTCCAATCCGGAAGAGTTCCTGGAAAACACGAAACTGGAAATGTATAACGATCAGGTCTTTTGCTTTACACCGAAAGGGGATCTGATCGGGCTGCCGGTTAATTCGACGCCGGTTGATTTTGCCTATGCCGTACATTCGTCGGTCGGCGATACCTGCGTGGGGGCAAAAATCAACGGTGAAATCCGTCCGCTGAGAACCGTGTTGCAAAACGGCGACCAGGTGGAAATTCTGACCTCAAAAGCGCAGCATCCGTCGACAGAGTGGGAGCGTTTTGTGGTTACCGGCAAGGCCAAGGCAGCCATCCGCCGCTATGTGCGTTCTTCCAAACGCGACCAGTTTATCGTACTCGGTCAGGAAATTCTGGAAAAAATGTTTAAAAACGAAGGTTTGGAGTTTTCGGAAAAAGGGCTGTTGAGCGTGATGCCCAATTTTGAGGCCGAATCAATCAATGATATTTACGCTAAAGTCGGCGAAGGGCTGGTCAGCGGCTGGGATGTGATGAAGGCGGTTTATCCGGCCTATAAGCAGTCCAAACTCGAAAAAGTGGTCAAGGCCATTAAAGTGCCGACTTTCCAGAAGAAAAAGAAAAATACGGAGCCCCTGAAAATAGAGGGGTTGATCCCGGGTATGGCTATGCATTTTGCCGGCTGTTGCCATCCGCTGCCGGGCGATCGGATTGTCGGTATTGTTACCACCGGCAAAGGGGTGGCGGTGCATCGTGCGGACTGCAAGGCGCTGGAGCGTTTTGCAGGCGAACCGGAGCGCTGGCTGGACATAGCCTGGGGCGAGGGGGCCGAAAACCAGAACCATACCGGACGGCTGAAACTGATGCTCAGCAACGAGCCGGGAAGCCTGGGCGAAATTTCCAACATCATGGCGCGCAACGATGCCAATATCTCTAATCTGAACATCGTTTACCGGACAGTCAGCTATTTTGAAATCATGGTTGATGTGGAAGTTAAAAATCTGGATCATCTGAATTCGGTGATTGCTGATCTGAAGTCTTCCAAAGTGGTCAGCTATGTTGCCCGTTCGGCGTAAACATGGCGGAACAGGCGGAGGAAACGGCGGAAAATGATAGTCGGTCTGGGCAGCGATATATGCAGCATTAAGCGGATAGAAGAAACATATACCCGTTTCGGTAACCGCTTTGTCTGTCGTTGTTTCGGCTCCAGAGAACGGCAGGAGCTGGAAAGACTGGGCGACGATAAAGCAAGGCT
>CALXPZ010000040.1 GCA_944390375.1 uncultured Alphaproteobacteria bacterium
CCGGCGCGGGTCTCCTCATTTCATGAGGTTTCATATGCATTTTTTTACGTTCCATATGGTGTGCTTTTCTTTCTGCCTTGATTTTATCAAATTCCGCTTTCTGATCCGATGTCAGAATGGCTTCAAAAGCTTCCATGTTGGAGCGGCGGATTTCATCGATTTTGGTTCTGATGTCTTTCATCTGGTCGAACAAAGGTTTTAACTGTTCTCTGTCGGCCAACCGCCGTTCTTTTATGAGCTTGCGTTGCTCATCGGTTAATTTCAGCCTGTCGGCCAGTTTTTGCTCCATCATTTCCGGAGACGGGCGTTTGAAACGAGGGCCTTTGTCCGGTCTGTCCGCGGCGGCTGCCGGCACTTCCGGATTGATTGCCTGCGGGGCGTCTGCGGCATGAACAATGGCTGTCCCCGCAAGCAAAACGGCGGCGGTTACGGCTAAAAATTTATATTTCATGTTTATTCTCCTTTTAAATAACTCAGTTTTTGGCTTAATATTTGTCTGGCGTTAAACAGCCGAGATTTTACGGTGCCGACGGGAACGCCGGTTTTTTTTGAAATCTGTTCCTGGCTCAGGCCTTCAAACTCAAACAAAATAATCACCTTGCGCATTTTTGCGGGCAACTCGTCCACCGCTTTTAAGATCAATTTCTGACGCATTTTCGCGTCCAAAACTTCTTCCTGTGAAACGGTGGTCGGTATGTTTTCCAAAATTTCTTCCCCTCCCGTTTCGGCGCTGTCCTGTCGATATTGCCTGGATTTGAAATAATCGCGGCACACATTGGCGGTCAGAGCGCTGATCCATTGTTTAAATTTTCCTTCTTCCTTATAATTTTCAAGATTACGCCAGGTCTTTATGTAAACTTCCTGTTCGATGTCTTCATTATAAGAACCGGTAATTTTACGGATAATGGCTCTGATCAGCCCTTTGTTTTCTGCAATAATTTCTTTCATCTAACCAACCATCAGCAGTCCGTAGTCATCAACCGGAAGCCCCATGTCTTTAATGACAGAGTCTTCTTCCGCGGAAGAAATCTGGCTCTCTAACATCGAAAGCAGAGCTTCCGTTCCGTATTCGCTGTAAGTAACGGTAGGCCGCGGTACCGCAAAATTGAGGCCGACGGCAAGCACCAGCATGCACAAAACGGCCTTGATCCGGTTGTTTCTGCGCTTACGTGCAAAATAAAGCGGCTTGGCCTCTTGCAGCAGTTTTGAAATATCATCCATGTTAACCTCCATACAACAGCTTAAACGAAAGATTTGCAGCCGGGGTTCATTTTATTTCCCCGGCTGCCGATTTTTTTTATTTGCCAAAAGCTGTTTTATATACTTCGAAGACCGCTTCTTTGGTGCAGGGGCGCGGGTTTCCGCCGGTGCAAACGTCGGCCATGGCGGCCGCGGCCAGCGCATCAAGATCTTCTTCCTTGACGCCGATTTCTTTTAACGTCTGCGGTATGCCGACGTCTTTTGACAGTTGGCGAACGGCATCAATGGCAGCCTTGCGGTATTCTTCCTGCGTCATGTTGTCCACGCCTTTAACCCCCATGGCACGGGCAATTTCCCGGAATTTTTCTCCGGTGTAAGGAGCGTTAAATTCCATCACATAAGGCAGGAGAACGGCGTTGGCCACTCCGTGCGGCGTATCGTAAAAAGCCGACAGCGGATGCGCCATACCGTGTACGACGCCGAGCCCGACGTTGGAAAAAGCCATTCCGGTAACATATTGGCCGAGCGCCATTTCTTCGCGTCCTTCGGCATCGCCGGCAACCGATTTTCTTAAAGAACGGGCAATAATTTCAATCGCTTTGAGGTTTAATGTATCGGAAAGCTCCCAGGCGGCGAGGGTGGTAAAGCCCTCAATGGCGTGTGTCAGCGCATCCATGCCGGTAGCTGCCGTCAGGCTCTTGGGCATGGAGGCCATCATATCGGGATCGACAATGGCGACGACCGGAATGTCGTGCGGATCGACGCAGACAAATTTACGACGTTTTTCTTCGTCGGTAATAACGTAGTTGATGGTGGTTTCGGCCGCGGTACCGGCGGTTGTTGCTACCGCGATGACGGGCACGCTTTTGTTTTTGGTCGGAGCAACGCCTTCAAGCGACACAACGTCGGCAAATTCGGGATTGTTAATGATGATGCCGATGCCCTTGGCCGTGTCCTGCGGAGAACCGCCGCCGATGGCGATCATATAATCTGCGCCGGCGGCTTTGAAAGCGTCCACGCCTTTTTTAACGACATCAACGCTTGGATTGGCCTTGACTTGATCGTAGATTTCGTAAGCAAATTTGTTTGCCTCAAGCAGGTCGGTAACTTTTTTGACCACTCCGAATTTGACCAAACCGGCATCGGTAACGATTAAGGCTTTTGTAAAACCTCTGCTCTTGATTTCGTCAATGATTGCGGCGACGGCGCCCTGGCCGTGATAGCTGGTTTCATTTAAGATAAAGCGTTTGGCTGTCATCATTTTTCCTTTCCAAATAGTTATAATAATCACAAATTAAGGTAGTCTCGGTTTTTAAAATTTGCAATAAAAATATCTTTGTTGTCTTTAGCAAAAAATTAAACTATAATTCCTTAACATAGAGATATAAAGGAGTCGTGATATGACGCTAGAGCTACGCCCCAATGAATATGTCAAAATTGAAGTGCACTTTAGTTACAAAGTGTTTGTCATTCCGACGTTGTTTATGTCTATCGGAATTTTGATGTTTTTGGCTGTGTGGAGCGGCGTCGGTCAGGGAGAAACATTTCCTTTTCTCGGTCATGTCTATTCGGCTGCGGGCATAATGATGTTCGTCGGCGGGCTGCTTTTTATCCCTTATATATACCGCCGGGTTGACAATCGTCTGAAAATTTATGCCGTAACCAATCAGCGTGTTTATGTCCGCCGGGGTATTATCAATATCAAAGAAAAAGACATTCCTTTAGCCAAAATCAACGACGTGCAGATTGTACAAAGCTTAATCCAGCGATTGTTCGGAGCCGGTGATGCAATAGTTCAGGTCGGCAACGACGAAAGTAGTATGATTATTAGGGATATTGCCCACCCGCGCGAATTTCGTGATGTGATTATTTCAGCCATTTACGAAGCGGCAGCCGAACAGGAAGCCCGGATGCGGCAGCAGCGTTATTACGAACAGCAGCAGCGGCACTATGATCAGCAGAATGCGTACGGCAACTATCCGCCTCCTCCGGGAAGTTTCAGCGGCTATTAAAAAATCCCCTTCAAAGGGGATTTTTTTGTGCGGTCTGCTTTTCTGACCGTTATAATGATCTTGTTCCTTTAATCGAGTTCAGCCATTCGTCAACAAACTGATTGTCGTTTTTGACCCCGGCGGCCATTTTCTCGAGTGCTGCCGCATCGGGGGGAATTGTGCCGGCGGTTCCCACAATATTGGGAACACTTTCTTTTGTTTCATGCGTAATTGTTCTGAGAGCCATGTCGGAAATTTCGCGCAGTTCTTCGTCGTTCAGCTGGTGGATGGCCGGAGCGCTTCTCATAATGATCATATCCTTGCGGGTTTTCCTTTCCCTGATGGATTCCTCCAGCCATTTCGGATATTTGTAAAAAATCCGGAATGCTTTATTATCCATCAAAAAAATCAGCTGAAAAGGCTTGTTTGAAGAATTGTCAAAAACGGCGGCAATGTCGCTTCTTTTTAACATTTCCGGAAAGTTTTTCATAACTTTCGGATAACGTCTGGTTATATCAACGAAAGGAACGTTGTGCCCGCCTTTGTGCACTCTGTCGATAACCCGGCAATAAGACAAAAGCGGGTTGGAAAGGCCGATAAAAACGGTAGCCACCTTAAAGCCTTTTTGATGAGCTGCGTCCATAAAGCGAAGATGCACTTTGCCCGAAGAGGTTGTTTCATAAATAAAACTGCTGCGGCTGCTGATATGTTTTTCAACTTCTTCATATGTGATTTTGCCGGCGCTCAGCATGTTGTTGTTAGGATCTTCGTCGGGATCGGAAATTTCTTTTGCAATATTATCAAGGTTTATAAACGGGGCGTTTTGCATCAGCGGATCATCTTTGAGTACCAGATCATAAAAGGTAGATTTTCCGGCTCCGTTCGGCCCTGCTATAATCACCATCCAAGGGTGCTTTTTTTTCATCTTATTTTTCCTGTAATTACTTCTTTGTGGTTCTTGTCTAAAGTTATGATATATTTTTCGCCGTTTTCGGTTTCTTTGATTATTTTTCCGTTTTCTTCATAATAACGGGGAAAAGGGATGTTTTCTTTCCAGCTGTCATCATTTTCAAGGCGGCACAATTTTCTTTTCAAATATTCCATCATGATAAAAAATCCGTTTGTTCTAAATATGTAAGATATAAGGGACGACTTCGGCCAAAAAGCGGGAAGAACCTTCTTCTGTTCCGTCGTCGGGGTCAATAATCCGGTATGCCTGCCGGTCAGAATTGTATGTCAGCCAAAAACCGTCATTATAACCGAGGACGATTTCGCCCGGAGCAATATTCTCTTTTTCCTGCACATTATACGCCAACATTTCCGGAAATAAAGAACTTTCGGTATTAATGCCCAGCATTATGCAGCCGTTGTTGGACAATCCGTTAAAATGACGCAGCAGTTTGTGATATTCTGTGCCCGGATCGGGAAAACCGGCTTCTTTTAAGCGCAGAACACCGATGGCTATTTTAACCTCTGTTGTCGGTTTGTTGCGTCCGATATCTTCGTTTTGTTTCAGATATTCAATCAGTTCGTCCATGTTCATGCTGATCGCGCTCCGGTATTGTATTGTTGAAACATATTGGCCGTCTGCGATGTCCGGTCGTTTTCTTTTTGCCGTTGACCGCGGCCGTCGACAATGATCATATCATCGCCGAAACCGAGCATACAGCGCACGCCGGGCTGAGGTTCCAGCCGTACCATGGTGCGTTTGACTTCGCCCTCGTTTCCCCGGTCTTTAAACACCATGTCGGCGCTGTGAATGCTGCCGTGGACGGAGGCCGTTTTGTCGTTGTTATAATCCTGTCCGCGCGCCCGGTTGACCGCGTCAAACAAGGTTCCGTTGCTGACAAAGCACATATTGTCATAGCCGTTGACATCGGCATAAGATTTTCCTTCTGCTTCAAACAGGCGGCAATCTTTGATGTTGATGACATGGTGGACGTCAATGGCCGGCTGGTTGGCCCATTCGGGATGTTTTTCCAGCTCTTTGGTCATATCGGTCAGTCCTTCCTTTGCCATTTTTTGCACCAAAGCATCAACATAATCTTTGTCCGCCCCCGGCATTTTCATCATCATATCCTTAAATTGCGGATTTTCGCTGATGAAACGCTTGACATTTTCCTGTTTGGCGCTGGTGCAGACGGGCACGTCCTTTCCGTTGCGGTCTTTTCTGGTCAGCGGATTGCCGTTTTCGTCCCTGGCCTGAAACAGTTTGGCAAATCCCAGCCCTTTTTGTGCCGCGCAATGGTTAAACATCAGATATTTAAAGTCGTTGATGTTCATTTCCGGCAGAATTTCTTTCGGCACCCCGGCCTTGGCCAGGGCTTCTTTCATTTTTCCTTCCATTTCCGCCAGCCGCGGCTCTTCTTTCATTGCCTGCCAGAGGGTTGAGCCGGACAGGTCATAATCTTCGGCTTTGCCGGGATTGGCAGCGTATTTGTACGGATAATTGGCAAGATCCGCAAATCGGGCAGAATATCCGCCGAACGGTTTTTCCACGCCGCCGTTAAAGACCATGCGGGCAATAACGCTTTTGTCGGTTTTGGAAACGGCCGCTTCCACCCGCAGGTTCAGATGATGTTCCTCCGCAAAGGCGCGCAGGGCATTTTCTTCTTCCAGCCCGTTGGTGGCGCGGAAAGCGGCTGTCAGCTGCTGCAGTTTTTCGCCGATTTCCTTGTCGCTCATCGCCGTGGCGGCAGGGGGCGTCATCCTGATTTCTTCCGCGGCTGTCTGCTGTACCGTGTTCTGTTTGGTTTCTTCCGGGGCTTTGTTTTTGGCAAATATCTGTTTTTTCCGGGCAATCAGATTTTCTCCCCGTTTTTTGTGTTGTTCGGGGTCACGGTGCATAGACGCACGCTTGGCGTAATCTTTGTTAAACGAGAATTTGCCCATAAAATCTGCCTTTATCAGTCTATTTTCTGTCTATTATATCATATCTGGTCTAAAAGCCAACTTAATTTTTAAAAAATTGTCATTTTCTTATTTTTGACTATAATTGAACATTATTTTTGTGAAAGGAAACGGAAAAATGACGGTATATGAAAGCTTTGCGGAAATCGCGGATCGCTTTTCCACCCTGTTGGTTGATGCGTACGGCGTGTTTTGGGACGGCGGCGGTTTTTATCCCGGCAGTCTGGAAACATTATCCGACGCCGTCCGCCGGGGAAAACGGGTTTGTGTTTTGTCAAATACGACATCGCCCGGTGCCGATTCCGTGCGCACTTATGCCAAAAGGGGAATGCTGCAAGGGGTTCACTATACCGATTTCGTAACTTCCGGCGACGTTCTGAGAAAAGCGGTTTTGGAAGAAAAAATAGACATTCCCGGCCGCAAAATATATATGTGGGGTACCCCGCGGGGAGCCTTGTTTGCCGACAGCGCTTACCGCCTTGTGGACGATATATCGGCGGCCGATGCGTTTTATATCTCGATTCCTCAGCTGACGGATCGGGAAAAGGCAAACTACCCCGAATTTGAAGACGAATTTTTCCTTTCCCGCCTGAGCCTCGATGACGATCACAGATTGTGGGATACCCTGACCGAAAAACCGTTTGCCGCTTCTTTGCGGGAAATGCTCCGGCATAATCTGCCGGCGCTCTGTGCCAATCCGGATTTCCGTGCGTTTGAAAAGCCGAAAACCGGGGGCGAGCCCCGCCCGGTCATCAGGCAGGGGGCTGTTGCCGAAATGTATCGCCGGATGGGCGGCCGGGTTGTGGAGTTTGGCAAGCCTCATGCCAACATTTATCAGTGTGCGTTTGCCGTGCTTGGCATTGCCCCTTCGCCGCAAGTTGCCATGATCGGCGACACTTTCCGCACCGACATTGCCGGCGCGTTACATGCCGGCATTTCTGCCGTCTGGTGCATAGAAACCGGAATGAGCCGGTACGAAAAAGAAAAGGGCGTTTCCCTGGAAAAGCAAAGCAACGGCGCCATGGAAAAAGTGTTTTTGATAAAATCCTTGGGCGGCAAAACAGAAAACCGATAACAGCGCCCGCGGATAATTTTTTCCTCTGCCCTTTGAAAAAAGCCGGAAGAATGCTTATTCTTATATAAAGAAGCGATTTAACAAGGAGAAAAAAATGGTAGATTCTGTTGTTCCGTCCGGCGGCGGAAAGCTGCAAACCGCCGGTTTTTGGCATTTGTTTGCCGGCATCATAATGGTTATTCTCGGTCTTTACATCTGGTTTAACCCGGTTGCCAGTTTGCTCGGTCTTGCGCTGTATATCGGCATTGCTTTTATTGTTGTCGGCGCCGGCTATTTTCTGGCCTCGTTTTCTTTTCAGTCCGGTTGGTATCTGGCGGTCGGGCTGCTGGATATTCTGGTTGGTGTGATTTTGGTAGCCAACCTTGGCGTAACCGCGGCCACCCTGCCGATTATTATTGCTCTCTGGTGCCTGGCCGTCGGCGTTGCTCAGTTGGCAACCTCGTTTCAGCTCAAAAAGTTGGAACTGCCCTGGGGCTGGACGATGGGAACGGGGATTTTGGGCGTTTTGTTTGCCTTTATGATCCTGATTTTTCCGACCATCGGCGCGGTAACAATCACCACCCTGATGGGGATTTATGTTGTTCTCTACGGCGCCTTTGCGATAGCCGAATATGTTTACGCACCGAAAAATTAAAAAACGTCTTCCTCAAACGGATCGGAGCCCTCGTCGGAAAAACGGGGGCTTTTGTATTTTTTCTATTCCGTAGAAAAAATAATCGGCCGCCGGTTGCCTGTATCGGGAACTTGCAAGAAAAATTTTTTTCTTATAATCTGAATAAAAACGGAAATGAAAGGGGCAAAATAATGACAAAATGGCTGTTGATGCTGGTCTTTCTTGCCGGTTGCAGCGGGGTTTCCGTTCCGCCGGAATATGTTTATGAGGAAATTCCGACCCGCGTTTTCAAACTGGCTTCCTGGCAGAAAATAACCGATCCCGATGGTGTGTACAAGATATATATCGAGGGTGACGGTCATGCTTTTAATGCCCGCGGGCGGGCAATGGCGGATCCGACGCCGAAAGGCACGTTTATGCGCGAGCTGGCTTTTGGCGACGGCAGTCCGAATGTTGTTTATCTGGCGCGTCCGTGCCAATATGTCCAAAGCCCCGTGTGCAGCAAAAGGCATTGGACAAGCGCCCGCTTTGCGCCCGAGATCATCAATGCCGAATATGAGGCGGTAAAACGAATTGCCGGGGATAAACCGGTAATCCTGATCGGCTTTTCCGGCGGTGCGCAGGTTGCCGGTCTGATTGCGGCGACCAAACCCGGTCTGAACGTTAAAAAGATTATAACCGTTGCCGGCAATCTGGATCATCTGGCCTGGACGGAATATCACCGGCTGCCGCCGTTAAACGAGTCGATGAATTTGGAAAGCTATCGTCGCCGTTTTGCCGCAATTCCGCAAATCCATTATGTCGGAACTAAAGACACCGTTATGCCGCCGGCTTTGGTGCGGGAGTTTGTCGGCAGCGGCGGTTTGGTTGTCGAAGTCGCAGGCGCCGGCCACAATTCCGGCTGGGACGAAATTTTCCCGTTGATATGGGGTGAAAAATGAAAAAACTTTTGTTTCTGTTTTTGCTGGTTGCGGCAATTCCCGCACTGGCCGCCGATTCCCAGGTTGTGATTATGAATACTGAAAGCCTGATTTACCACCACCCGTCCTGCTCCCGGGTCGAAAGCTGTACCAAAAACTGCATCAAAACCACCCGGAACGAAGCCGTGGCAAGAGGCGCCCGTGCCTGCCGGGTCTGCGGCGGTTAAAATATGTTAAGTTGATTCGGATATCCCCGGTCAATCAAAAACAACGGGCAGTCGTGTTTTTTGCATAAGCGCAGATTTTTCCGGTTTTCTGCCAGTGCACGTTCTTTCGTGAACCACTCGTCATCAAGACGTTTTTCAATGACGTTCGCATATTTTTTTATATCCGTAAAACGGTTGTTTATGTAATCCTCGCTCATAACCAGACAACAAAATCTTATCTGCTGCCGGTAGCGGCTGGTAAAATCTTTTTTCCAGTCAAAGGGAATATATGCCCCTTCAACAATCAGGTTTTGTTCGTTTTCAATCGCGGTTTTTATCATCTCACGAACAATCGGCCACAGATATTTTTCCAGTTCCTCGTCGTCTTCTGCCGTCAACATTGTGTTGCCGCTGCGGATAAGGCCCATTTTCAGCAGATCAAGGGACAAAACGGGAAACTTGTATTTTTCGGACAGCTTTTGCGCCCATCGGGTTTTACCCGTGTGCGAAGCGCCGGTAAGCAGGATGATCATTGTTATTCTCCGCTGAAAAAGCGATAATTTTTCTCTTAAAATACCGGAAAAACAAGCCCGGTGCAAGCCCGTTTTTTTGTTTTGATAAAGCCGGTTGACATCGACCGTCCGGCGCGCTAACTTTTGTTATATATTGCTTGCGGGAGAGATAAAAATGAAAGAAGCATCGCTGTCAATCGTCGAAGATGTTAAAAACGGCCGTTACCTGATGGTACGCAATTACCGCGGTATCAACAAGGGCTGCCTCAATTTTCCCGGCGGCAAAAAAGAACCCGGGGAAGATATGCTGGCCTGCGTTATCAGAGAAACTTTTGAAGAAACCGGTATTACGATAAAAAATCCGCTAAAAGTCGGCTATGTCGAATTTCCGACCATGGACTTTTATGTGCACGTATACAAAAGCACGGAGTTTTCCGGCGAACTGAAATCCCGTGCCGGCGAAACGGAAGTTTTCTGGCAGGATAAAAATCATATTCCCTTTGAAGAAATGCGCGCGGCCGACAAAGACTTTATCCCTGAAATTCTGGCGGGAAAATATGTAAAACGCCGCTACTTTTATACGCCCGATTTTCAGGTCGAAAGGGTGGAAGACATCACCGACTGATTGTTAAGAGCGGTCAGCGATCAAAAAAAGGACGTGTTTGGCGCGTCCTTTTTTGTTGCATCGACGTGTGCAAACATCAGCCTTCAAGCTTTTTCTTTTCTTCTTTTTCCTGCAACACCTCCAGATCGCGTTCGGTTGCCATTTTGACCAGAATAGTCTTAACGACGGTGTCAATTTGTTCATCTTCGCGGTAGTCTGCGGGCAGGGCAAAATTGACGCGCCCGTCGGACAACAGTTTAATGGCTTTTTTCTTGCGCGGGCTTTTGGGTTTATATACGACGATGGAGTATCCGCCGCCTTTTTTAATTATCCGCATGGACGGAAAGTCGGTATCACCGTCGCCGAATGAAATGATGCACGTAAGCGGAATGGGACGTTCATCATCGGGCATAAATTCGTTTACTTCGCGGTCTTCCAGTTTGCCCAGTCCCTTGTTAATTTTTGACAGGTATTGCGTTTTCGTGGAATAGTTAACGACCCGCGCCGGCCAGATGGGATGTCCTTCTTCGTCATAAGCATAGGCGCAGCCGTAAACTTCCTTAAAATATTTGCGAATGGAAGTTCCTTCGATAATTTCCTCGTACCCCGAGGATATAATATAATGCTCGATTTCCAGATCAAGCATTTCCCCGTAATGGTTAATGCGTTCAAACCAACTGTCGACGCCGGCGTAATATTCGATGTCTTTGCCGCAGCTGGCAAAAATTTCTTTTGTAAGCGGAACTTTTTTTTCGTGAGACATTTTGACAAAGTAATACATCGAACTTGTAATTTGATCGGCGTCGTT
Source organism: uncultured Alphaproteobacteria bacterium (assembly GCA_944390375.1). Lineage (GTDB taxonomy): Bacteria > Pseudomonadota > Alphaproteobacteria > RF32 > CAG-239 > JAFUYI01. Next base: position 10,840 of record CALXPZ010000040.1, read on the forward strand.
GTCTTTCCACCAGGCGTTTGCCTGATGCCAGAAATTTTTCGCGCTCATCTTAAACTGCGGGATGAGGCAATAGTCCTGCATATTGGTGGTGCTCAATGTGCCGTCAAAGTCATAAATCAAAGCCACTTTAACTTTTTTTGTCATCTTTTATCTATCTCCGCTTGCTATTTTTTCCGAGATATTTTATAAAACAGGGAAAGTAAATAATCAACAACATTTATCTTTAGCGGAAGGACAAAAAATGCCTGCAACATCTATGGATCAACTGGTTTCGCTGTGCAAACGCCGCGGCTTTATTTTTCAAAATGCCGATATCTACGGCGGTCTGCAGGGGGTTTATGACTACGGCCCGCTCGGTGTGGAGCTGAAAAATAATCTGAAAGCCGCCTGGTGGCGGGCAATGGTTTACGAACGCGACGATGTGGAAGGCCTGGACGCGGCGATCTTAACCAACCAGAAGGTGTTGCACTATTCCGGCCATGAGGAAACTTTTTCCGATCCCATGACCGACTGCCGCAAGTGCAAGGGACGTTTCCGCGCCGATCACATCAAAGACGGCAAATGCCCGAACTGCGGCTCCACCGACTTAACCGAGCCGCGTCCATTTAATCTGATGTTTAAAACCACGATCGGGCCGGTCGACGACGGTTCTTCTTTCGGCTATCTCAGACCGGAAACCGCGCAGGCCATTTTCACCCAGTTCAAAAACGTGGTTGATGCCACCTCGCGCAAGCTGCCTTTCGGCATTGCCCAGATTGGCAAATCGTTCAGAAACGAAATCACGCCCCGCAACTTCATTTTCCGCGTGCGCGAGTTTGAGCAGGCGGAGCTGGAATATTTTGTTATGCCCGGCGAAGACGAAAAATGGCACGAAATCTGGAAAGATCTGCGCATTAAATGGTGGCTGGATCAGGGGCTGGTGCGCGAGCATATGAACATCTACACCACGCCGAAAGAAGATCTGGCTCACTATTCCAAAGCAACTTACGATATCGAATATCAGTTCCCGCACGGGATGGAAGAGCTGGAAGGCATTGCCAACCGTACCGACTATGACCTTGGCAACCACACCAAAGGGCAGGACGAATTAAACCTCACCTCCCATTGCCATGAAAATCCGGAATCAACGCAAAAACTCTGCATTCGCGATGAAGAAAGCAACCGCTGGGTTGTTCCTTTTGTTATCGAGCCTTCAATGGGGGTTGACCGCGGTGTATTGGCGGTGATGACCGAGGCCTATACCGAAGAGGATTTGGGCGGCGGCAACAGCCGGATCGTGCTGAAATTGAAAAAACATCTGGCGCCGATCAAAGTGGCGGTTATCCCGCTCAAGAAAAACAACGAGCAGATTATGGCCAAATGCCACGAAATCAAACAAAACCTGCTCAAGCTCGGCATCGGCCGGGTAGCGCTGGAAAATACCGGCAACATCGGCAAGGCCTACCGCCGTCATGACGAAATCGGCACTCCGCTGTGCCTGACGGTGGATTTTGAAACAATCGAAAATCAGCCGGCATCGGTAACCGTGCGCGACCGCGACACCATGGAGCAAACCCGTGTCAACATCGCCGACCTGCCGAATTATCTGCGCGAATATTTTTTGTAAAATTGTTTGCCTGACGACAAAACCGCCCTTCGGGGCGGTTTTTTGCTGCCTTTGCTGTCCGGCCGGAAAAAGTAAAACACAAACAGCGCCGGCGGGGCTTGACGGCAGGGCGGAAACTGTGCTACATCACACAATAAAAGAGAGTAATAAAAAGGAAAGAAGATGCAGCCGGAAATCAGCGTATTAAAAAACGGGTTAAGAATTGTAAGCACCAAATATTCGCAGTACGAAACAGTATCGCTCGGCATCTGGGTCAATACCGGGTCGGCGTATGAAACGGCAGACAGAAACGGTATTTCTCATTTTTTGGAACATATGGTGTTCAAAGGTACCGCCAGCCGGTCGGCAGCGGCCATTTCCGAAGATATCGAAAATGTCGGCGGCCAGACCAATGCCTATACCTCGCGCGAGTTTACCGCCTTTTATGCCAAAATGCTGAAAGAAGACGCCGAACTGGCGGTTGATGTTCTGTGCGAGCTGGTTACCTCGCCGCAGTTTGCCGAAGAAGAGCTGATCAAAGAGCGCGAAGTGGTGGTGCAGGAAATCAAACAAACCTATGACGATCCCGGCGACATCGTGTTTGACTATATGCAGGCCGAGGCCTTTGCCGGCCAGGCGATGGGGCGGCCGATTCTCGGCACCGCGGACCTGGTGCGCAGCTACGGCGCCAAAGAACTCCGGGCTTATATGCAGACCAATTATGCGGCCGAAAATATGGTTTTTTGCGCAGTCGGCAACATAGAGCACGACCAACTGGTGAAAATGGTGGAAAAAAGGCTTTCCGGCCTGCCGGCAAAAACTTCTTTCAAGGCCGATGCCCAGCGCTATGTCGGCGGCTGTTTTGCCGAAAAGCGCGATACCGAGCAGGCGCAGGTCGTACTTGGTTTTGACGGCTTTTCCTATACCGACGAACGTTATTATGCGGCCATGCTGATGACCACCGTTTTGGGCGGCGGTATGAGTTCCCGCCTGTTTCAGGAAGTGCGTGAAAAACGCGGGCTGGTTTATTCGATATACAGTTTTCCGACCTTTTATACCGGCGCCGGTTTTACCGGTATATCGGCGGCCACCGACAACGGACAGATTAACAAAATGCTGCCGGTGATTGTCGATGAAATTAAAAAAATTGCCGAAACCCCGGTCAGCGAAACGGAGCTGAAAAGAGCCAAGGCGCAGGTAAAGTCGGCCATTCTGATGTCGCTGGAAAGCTCTTCGGCCGTGTCGGAAAAGCAGGCGCGGCAGTTGCTGTTGTTTAAACGCACCATTCCGGTCAGCGAAACGATTGCCGGGATCGAGGCGGTCAGCGCAAACGATATCCGTTCGGTGGCGGGAACGATTTTCTCTTCCCGGCCGACATATGCGCTGGTCGGCAACATCGGCGGGCATATGGAATATGATGAAATCTGCCGTCTGCTGAAAAACGGCTGACATTATATCAAAATTAAGATTTTCCTCGTATAATGGCTGCAAACAACAGCCGGAGGAGGGCTCTCATGTCGCGCGCGGAAGATATTTTTCAAAAACTGATATATTTCGGGGAAGAAGCGATTGACGACTATATCGTCAATTCGCAGACCGAAGAGTTGTTTCTCGATTTCAAACGCGCCGATTCAACCGGCAAAAACGGATTGGCTCTGCACAAGGACGACCGCCGCAATCTGGCCAAAGCAATATCCGGTTTCGGCAATTCGGAAGGCGGGGTGCTCATCTGGGGGGTGGAATGTTCCCGCAGCTCGGAGGTGGGCGATGTCGCGCAGGCCAAAGTCAAGGTGCAGAATGTCCACCGCTTTTTAAGCTGGCTGGAAAATGCCATTTCCGGCTGCACGGTTCCCAGCCATAACCGGGTGCGCAACCACATTGTCAGCGTTGACGAAAACGGCGACGGCTTTGTTGCCACTTATATCCCGAAGTCGGAGATCGCGCCGCTGATGACCACTATCGGCAACACCTTTTACATCCGCTCCGGCTCCAACAACGTGCCGGCGCCGTATTCCGTTCTGGCCGGCATGTTCGGGCGCCGTCCGCAGGCGGAAATAGACCTGATGATCACGGACAAAGAACTTTCCGTGCTGGAGAACAGTGAGGCTGATATTTTGTACCCGAGCAGCATAGATTCGCCGCCCGACCGCTACCTGAAAATCTGCTTTTCCATCCGTGGCCACAACCAGAGCAATGTGATTGCCCGCGAGCTTTATCTGTCATGCACGGTAACAAGCGACGGCGGAGAATATAACAAAGTCCGTTTCTTAAACTACAACCAGATGGACAGCATTCCCGGCCTGGAGGAGCAGCTTAACCTGATTACCCGGCCGGAACTGCGGGTGCCGCCGCGGAGCATTCTCCGTTTTACCAATGTTGAGATTATCCTTTCCCCTTATGTCGAAAGCGATTTTCTGCTTGACGGCGTGATCGGTGCCGACGGTACCGCGCCGCGCAATTTCCGCATTTATATCCCCAAAAACAGGCTGCGTTCTTTTGTTGCCAAAACCATGCGCGAAGACGCCGACGAAAACCTGCTGCTAAACGAGTTTTTTGCCGGTTTTCGGAGCGGGGGGCGGTAAGTGTTC
>CALXPZ010000041.1 GCA_944390375.1 uncultured Alphaproteobacteria bacterium
TATAGCCAAGGTTGAAAGTCAGCTGTTCGTTATACTGATATTCGAGCCCGACGGAATACCACAGGCGATCGGCATCGGGAATGCGCGGGGTGCGGTATTCGTCGCCGACGGCGCTTTTGTCGTATGCCAGACCGAGGCGCAGTTTCCATTGGTCATCGATCTGATAGCTGGCGCCTAAGGCATAAAAGTCGGAGTCTTTCCAGTTTTCTTCGGTAAAGCTTAAATCGGGCGTGGTTTCGCCGACAACATTCAGGTTTTTGAATTTTGACCAGAAGACACGGCTGTATTCGGCCATCACCGCCCAGCGGTCGTTGAGCTCATGATAGACACCGGCGGTAAAGCTGGCCGGTGTGGTCAGGCGGGCGGAAATATCCTGGTTAAGCCCGTTCGGGCCGAGAGCGCCGAGCTGTGAGAGCAGGCCGCCGGCTCCGAGAGCGCCGTCAAAAGAAACATCGCCTTTCAATTTGTGGCGGATCTGGCTGCGGTAGCCGAGCCCGACGCGGGTTTGCGGCGTAAACTCGTAAAGAGCGCCGAGCTGGTAGCCGACGTCGAACGTGTCGCCTTTTAAATTGGCGTTGTCTTCAATGACGCCGAGCGGGGTAACCTGGCGGACGCCGTTGCGCAAAATCGCCTTGATATACTGAAACTGCATCCCGGCGCCGAGCGAGAGTTTGTCGGTGGCCTTATAGGCCGCCATCGGAGTAACGGTTACCGCGGTTACCTTGGATACGGTGCCGTGGAAACGGCCGGCCCAGTTGCTGTCGTATTTGGTGATCATGCCATAGGGGACGTTTAGGGAAACGCCGGCGGTAACTTTGTCGTTTATCTGGTGCGACAGATAAAAATGAGGCGACATGGCGGCGTGGACAATGTTGTCGACATAGCCGCTTTCGTCGCCATATTCGTTAAAAGCGTTTTTGGCGGTGGAACGCGGAGAAATCCAGGTGCCGCCGAAATAAACATGAGTGCCCGTATGTTTGGCCAGTGCCGCCGGGTTGTAAAAAGAATAGGAAATGTCTTCCGCGCCGGCGGTGGCACCGGCAAAAGCGTTGCCCTGGGCTGAGGCCGATTGTTCTTTCAGGAAAAATCCAGATGCGTTGGCATTTGAACAGGCAAGTACCGCAGCAATGGCGGTAAGCGTAAATAGTCTTTTCATATCAGTAATCTTTTTGTAGTTTAGCCTTGCAACATTTTGCAATGCCGGAACCGCAGAAGGATTAGATATTATTTTTTATGTCTACTGCCGGAAATTCCGTTTGCTTAAAAACGAAATGTTACGTTTGAAAATTTAAACAGCTTGGCGCAAAAAATCAAGCCGTTAAATTTATCCCCTGTATATCTTATGAAAAATTGTTGTTTTTCAATGCGTTGTTTTTAAGAAAACAAGGCTTGCCGGGGGATTTTGTTTTTGGGCTTTACAAACTTTGTCAGGAGAGGGTAGACTAAAACATACCATGAAACTGCGGAGACTATCGTTTTGCGAAATTTTGTAAGATTTTGTTTAAGAGCCGTTTTTACTTTTTTTAAGGTCAGATGTTCTGTTGAATTTGACGAAAGAAAACTGCCCGAAAAGGGGGTTTATGTTGCCAACCATGTGTCTTATCTTGATCCCGTGTTGCTGTTTGCCTTTTTGCCCGGGAACCCCGTATTTGCCCTAAACGGTCATCTTTACCGCAACCGGCTGATTCGTTTTTTGATGCGGACGGCCGATGTTATGCCTTTTAACCCGATTGAGCCGGGGGATATCAAAGAACTGATCGCCAAAGTGGACAGCGGTCGTTTGTGTGTGATTTTTGCGGAAGGGCGGGTTACCGAAAGCGGCGGTCTGATGAAAATTTATGAGGCGCCGGGGCTGGTGGCCGACAAGTCGGGGGCGCCGGTGATCCCGGTATGGATTGAAGGTCCTCAATACGGGTATTTTTCCAAAACCAAGGGCAAGCTGCCCCATCGGCCGCTGCCGAAAGTGCGGATTATCGTCGGTCGGCCACGTCCGTTTAAGCTCAAAGATGAGCTGCGCCGTCAACGCGATCACATCAGCAATGAAGTTTACATGATTTTGCGCGAGATGAGTTTTGACGTGCGTTATAATCCGAATATTTCCCTTTTTGCCCAGTTGATGAAAACGGCCAAGGTGCACGCCAAAAAAGGGCTTTTCCGGCGGCCGAAATTTGTTGAGGATATACAGCGCAAGCCTCAATCTTACCGGGATATTATCGTCAAGTCGTTCGTGCTCGGCAAATATTTCAAACGGCGGACGGAACCGGAGGAACATGTCGGGCTGTTTTTGCCTAATTCGATCGCGGCATTGTGCAGCTTTTTCGGGCTGACGGCCTACGGGCGGGTGCCGGTGATGCTCAATTTTTCGGTCGGCGCCAAAAATATGGTGTCCATGTGCAAAACCGCGCAGGTGCGGATGGTGATTACCTCGCTGACGTTTATCAAAACCGCCAAGATGGAAGAGGCCGTCAAAATGATGGAAGAGGCCGGCGTTCGGATCGTTTATCTGGAGAGAATGGCTGGCGAGATAACTTTATGGGAAAAAATCAACGCTTTCCTGCGGTATAAAATCAAACGGGTGCCGATTAAGAAAGGCGGTAACCGGAAAGCGGTGATTTTGTTTACCTCCGGTTCGGAAAGCACGCCGAAAGCGGTGGTGCTGAGCCATGCCAATATTGTTTCCAACATCAAACAAATGTCTTCCATTGAAACCATCAATGTTACCGACACGGTGTTTAACGCATTGCCGATGTTTCACAGCTTCGGGCTGGTGGTGGGAACATTGTTCCCGCTATTTGAGGGATCAAAGCTGTTCCTTTATCCGTCGCCGCTGCATTATCGCGTGGTGGCGGAAATCGTTTATGAAATCGGCGCGTCGATTATGTTCGGAACGGATACTTTCTTCCGCGGATACGGCCGGATTGCTCATCCGTTTGATTTCCACAATGTGCGCTTTATGTTCGGCGGAGCAGAGGCGGTTAAGCCTGATACCCGCAATATGTGGATGGAAAGGCTCGGTATCCGTGTGCTGGAGGCGTACGGCGCAACCGAATGTTCGCCGGTGGTCAGCGCCAACAATCGCATTTTCAATCGTTTCGGCTCTATCGGCAAATTGCTGCCGGCGATTGAATACAAAATTGAGCCGGTGCCCGGAATTGAAAAAGGCGGAGAACTGGTGGTGCGCGGCCCGAATATTATGATGGGCTATATGTTACCCGAAAATCCGGGCGTGCTGGTGCCGCTTAAAGACGGTTGGTATCATACCGGTGATGTGGTTGAAATTGATGAAATCGGGTTCGTTTATATCCGCGATCGGATTAAGCGTTTTGCCAAAATCGGCGGCGAAATGGTGTCGTTGAACGCGGTTTTGGAGATGGTCTGCAAGGCCTATGAAGCTGACGGCGATTTTCAGTACGGGGTGGTGGCCGTTCCTCATGAAAGCAAGGGGGAACAAATTGTGCTGGCGACCAATAACAAAAACGTAACCCAGGAAGGGCTGCACGCCTATATCAGGGCGAATGCCATGTCCGAACTCTACCTGCCGAGGGTGATCCTTTATATGGATAAACTGCCGGTTTTTGCTACCGGCAAAGCGGATAACGTTACGTTGAAAAAAATCGTGCTGGAAGAATTGTCCAAATAATGGCGGCGACGCGGAAACAGTCGGTGCAAAGAATACTTTTGAGCCGCGGGCAAGGCTTTTGTCCGTGTGCGGGGTAAGGAAAAGATTGACTTTTCCCTTAATGCAATATAATATTTTCTCTCTAACTTAATTATTTTTTTATTATGAAACAAGATATGATGAAAGCGGTTCCCAATATGGATTATTGCGAACTGCGTTGTTTGGCCTACAGAGTAAAACCTGTCGTTGAGATGGACGGACATTTGTTTTTTATTAAAGAAGGCAATTTGCACAGTCCGATTGAAAACAGTGTTGACCGGAGAGTGTTGGAAGCTGATATGCTTAAAGAGTTGGGAAAGAGCAAATATCTGGGCGACTGCTATGCAGATGTTTTGCGGCAAATTCCCGAAGAATTTAAGAGCGATGTATCTGCGTTCCGCGTTGTTGATGGCGGCTACGTTATATGGTATACCGGTTTGCTGCCCGAGGTGATGTATAATCAGGAGTTTATCCTTTGCGGCCAAAACTTTATTCCCGCGAGATCGTACCGTTACGGCGGTCCCGGTCTGCGCCGGATTTCCGATTAGATCGGTAATCATTTCAAAAAGTCTTCCGGTTGATGCCGGCGGACTTTTTTTAGTCAGAAACAGTCTTGACTTTAGACAAAAAAATGGTATAGTTTCCTCAGTCAGAAATTTTTAATCGTTATTATATGGAATGGATTGTTATCTTAGCAGCCTGCTGTGTCGGAATTTTGATTTGCCGGCAAAGTCGCAGGATTTTTGAGAACAAAGCCGCCCAGATAGAGAAAAAATATCAACGGACGGTAATCACCCGCTGCGCCTACGGCGAAACGCTTTTGGATACAATCAACCAAATGGCGGATTTGCTGTCGGAAGAAAGTAAACGCAAAATAAGGGAAAAGGCAGCCGTACGCCGGGCAATTGTCTATGACTGCACCAAAAGCGACTCTACCGTGGGTGAAATGATGGCCTGTGATGATGTGGCCGAGTTATTTACCAAAAAACTTTCTGTCTATGGAGAGGCTTAAACAGCTTGATGAAAAGAAAGCGGCGCTCGAAATTCGAGAAAGACAAGTTATTGCCGCGCTTTGTTCTGCCAGTCCTTCCGCCGAGGAAGTGCGCTGGTACGAAGAACAGATGAAGCTCTTTGAGAGCGATGATCCCGATGTGGCTTTTGCGGCGATGGATAATATGATTGCCGGGTATCAAGCTGCATTGTCCTGTTAGAACAAAAAGGAGTCCTTATGAAAGGGCTCCTTTTTTGTGGTTTAATAGAACTCCCCTCTTGCTTTTGGCTCAAAAGCTATTTATCGTGATAACGATAGTCAGCAAATAATATAGGAGAAAAATTATGCAAAAAACTGTTTTGAGCCTGGCGGTTGCCGCTACTTTGCTCGCCGGCTGCGCAACAGACCCTTACACGGGAGAAAGCAAAGTTTCCAAAACTGCCTGGGGAACAGGAATCGGAACCGCGGTCGGTGCCGGTATCGGTGCTTTGGTCGGCGGTGAAAAAGGCGCCTTGATCGGTGCCGGCGTCGGTGCCGTAGGCGGTGCGGCAACCGGCGGTTATATGGATTTGCAAGCGCGCAAGCTGCGTCAGGAACTGGTCGGTACCGGCGTGCAGGTCGCAGAGCTCGAAAACGGACAGGTGCAGTTGTTGATGCCGAGCAATATTACCTTTGATTTTGATTCCGCCGTTTTTAAGACCGGGTTTAACAGCACGCTTGATTCTGTGGCCAAGGTTTTGAAAGAGTATGATAAAACACGGGTGGTTATTGCCGGCTATACCGATAATGTCGGCGCCGCCGCTTATAATAACCAGTTGTCGCTGAAACGGGCGCAGGCGGTGTCGGATTATCTGGTGCTGCGCGGTGTTTCTCCGGCAAGGATCAGCGTTTACGGCTATGGTTCGCAGTATCCGATCGCTTCCAACAGTACCGAAGCCGGTCGGGCACAGAACCGCCGGGTAACGATTACGTTGCAGCAGATGTAAATTTTTTGGTACTGTTGATGCTTAAAGGGACTCTTACCTGAGTCCCTTTTTTGTTTTTGTTCGTGATGTATTTTAAAGAAAAACGGTATTGGGGGGTGAGCCGGCGGCAAGGCGTCGGCAGGGAAAAGTCGTGGAATACGGTGGAAGAAGATAACGGAAAGGGAAGAGAAAACAGAAGAAAGGCGTATCGGAAAATCAGTGGCGGATAAGGGAACGGCAGGAAATCGTGCTGAAAAAGGGGCAGGGAGTCAGTTAAAAATTGCAGACAGAGGGTGTCGGCAATATAGCCTCAATATCTATTGAACGTACAAAGGTCAATGTCCATATCAGGTGATGACGGAATAATAAGTAAGCAAAGGATAAAACCATGAAAAAACTGTCTGCACTGATTGTATTTACTTTGGTGGCAACGGCAGGATATTATATCGGCAATGCGGTTGCACAAAACACGGCATCTTCGGCACCTTCCTCTTCAAACGGCGTTTTAACGGTTGAAGAGGCTTACGGTGTTGTTGTTCCCATGCAGGAACAGGAAAGCAGCGGAGCAAAAGCTTCTTCGCAAACATCTTCACAGCAGCCGGCGGCAGCCCAAAATGCCTCGGCAGGTGCCGATGATGACAATTCTGCCGGAAACGGAACCGTAACGGTTGAAGAAACGGTTGAAGAAGAAGGATATATTGCGCAATAACCAATTATTAAGAACACTTTCCACCGAGACTGCCCTCAAAGGATTTCTTCCCCCACCCCCTCTCCTTTGAGGGTTTTTATTTAAAAAAAAAGCTCCCTCGGAGGGGAGCCTAAATATTTTTTAGTAGTTGAAAGTATAACGGAGACCGACGGAATATTCGTTCATGTGGTCAAGACCGTCAATTTTGTTAAATTTGACATAACGAGCCAGCAGCCGTGCCGACCAGCTTTCGTCAATATGGTATGTCAGCCCGCCGCCGAAACGGTAGCCCCATCCCCGGTCCCGTCTGTCTTTGGCGGTTCGATAGTCGTGTTTGAAAGCATACTCCCCGATGCCAAGGGTTGCCGTCGGAGCCAGACGCCCTTCGCAGCCAAGCGGCAGATAGGCCATAAGATCAAGGCCGTAGGCTTGAAATTCGGAGTTTTTCAGATTGTCCGACGAGCCGAATTTGTGTTTGTCAGAATATTGGTAAAACAGTTCGGTGCCGAAATATTTGTTGTACACCGATCCGATGTTAAGCGAGCCGGAATTGTGGTAGGCATGTCTGTTTTTGGCCCGGGCTTCCCCGTATGCATAGTTGACCCCGATGTAGGGTTTGTAGTCGTTTTCGACGGCATCGGCGGAAGGGGATGCCAGGCAGGCAGATACGGCAAGCAGGGCAGCTGTGGTTATTTTTTGCATTTTTGTTCCTTTCTTTAAGACTTTTTAATATAATCTAAGCTAGGATTTGAGAAAGTAAAGTAAAAAAATAAATATTCCGCAAGGGAGCAGCAGTGATGAAAAGGCAGGAAAGAGAAGACGGCTATACTTTGGTTGAGTCGATCATGTTTATCGGCGTTGTCTGTATGCTGTCGATAGCTATTATCGCTTTGGTCAACAGTATGCTTGACAAATACCGGATGAGCCGGGTAACCCAGCAGATTATCGATATCCAGAAAAATATCGATTATCGTTTTTCCGCAGCCGAAAATTATGCAGACATTACCCCAAGACTGCTGAATGAGGAAAAAATCGTACCCGGTGATATGGTGGACGGCAATGAGATTTATCACGCCTACAAAGGAGAAGTAACCATTAGGCCGGCAAGGGAAAACAGCGTTTATGAAGTTGCTTTTAACGATCTGCCGTATAATGCCTGCGTTGAGCTGGCCATGGTCGATTGGATGACGGGGTATAACTCCAACCTGGTACATATCAAGGTCAATAACAAGTATTTTACCTGGCAGGGAACCAACGCCACCAAGCTGCCGATGGATTATTCCAACGCGATGAATGCCTGTGAGGACAACAGAAATAATGTCATTATCTGGCAGTTCCAGTAAAAAACGGCTAAAAACTGGGTGAAAGATGACTTTTTTGCTTGAAGAAAACGGCTGAAATTTATATATAGTTGGCTATATAAAAAAACCGATTATGACAATAAACTAAATTGGAGAGAAAATATGGTTGAAACGTCAGTAATTCTTCCTCCCGATTACAAGCCTTCGGCTGACGAGGAGTATATGAACGAAATGCAGGTCGAATACTTTCGTCAGAAACTGCTGGAGTGGAAAAAATCGCTGTTGGCGCAATCGCAGGATACGCTTGAAGATCTGCGCCAGGGCGGGTTGAACCAGCCTGACGAGTTGGATCGCGCTTCTCTGGAAACCGACAAAGCTCTCGATTTGAGAACCAAAGACCGTGCCCGCAAGCTGATCAGCAAGATCAACGATGCCTTAAAACGGATTGAGGACGGAACTTACGGTTATTGCGAAGAAACAGGCGAACCGATCGGTATCGAACGCTTGGAAGCCAGACCGGTAGCAACACTTTCGATCGAAGCGCAGGAACGCCACGAGAGAATGGAAAAAACTTATAACGAAGACTAAGTGCGGCGTCTTAAAGTTATGGATAAAAAGGATTTTATACTGGCGTCCGCTTCTCCTTACCGTCTGGCTCTGTTGGAACAAATCGGGCTTTCCCCGAAACTTGTTTGTCCGGCAGATATAGATGAAAGTTGCCAAAAACATGAAACTCCGTCGCATTATGTTAAACGGATGGCGACGGAAAAGGCTGCCCGGGTGGCAAAATTGCATCCGGGAGAAAATATTTTGGCCTGCGACACGGTTGTGGTCGTCGGCAGAAGGATTTTGCATAAGGCAAAGGACGAAGAAGAGCAGACCGCGGTTATGCGTTTGGTGTCGGGCCGTGCCAGCCATGTGCTGAGCGCGGTTTGTCTTATTGACAGAAACGGCCGGCGGGCACTGCGTTTTTCGGATTCCCGGGTGATTACCAAGCATTTGTCGGAAAAAGAAATCCGCGATTATGTGGCAACCGGAGAATGGAAAGGATGCAGCGGTTATAAAATCGAAGGGCGTTTTGCCGGTTATGTCCGCAAAATTGTCGGTTCTTATTCCGGCATTGTCGGGCTGCCGTTGTATGAAACGCAGAATTTATTGAATGGAGCGGGAATCAGATGACAACAAATACGATTATTTATGATAAAAATTCTTCCGCCGCCGGGATAGCCCTGTTGGAAGACGGTGTTTTGGCAGAATTGGAGCTTATCTGCGGCAACCAGGCTTTGAGCGGAAACGTATATTTGGGTAAAATCAGCAAAAAAGTTGCTCTGGCCGGAGATAAGGAAGGCTTTTTCGTTAATCTCGGCGATGGCCGGGAGGGGTTTCTGAATGCGGAAGAAAACGGCCTTCAGGAAACCAAACTGACGGAGGGGCAGAGCATTGTTGTTCAGGTTTCTCAGGAAAAACGCGCGGAAAAACATGCCAAACTGGTGCGGGCGGTGCAACTGGTGGGAACGTATCTGGTCTATTGTCCCTATCGTTTGCGGGTGGAAGCTTCCGCCAAAATTGAAGATAAGCAAAAAATGGCCGAATATATGGAAAAAGTCAGAGAGCAGACGACCGGTCAGGAAGGCTGGATTTTGCGGACGGCGTCGGTTGATGTCGATTTTTCCAAAGTGGCGGCGGAAATGGTTGAGCTGCGCAACACTTTTGAACATATCCGGATGAAAGCCCGTAGCGAGCAGGCGCCTGCTCTGCTTTATGCTAAGCCGGATTCCTTTTTTGAATATCTGGCGCACCATGCCGCCCGATTGAATAAATTGGTTACCAACAGCCGTAATGTCGAAGCGGAAGTCAGAAACCTTTACGGCGACGCTTTTGAAATTGAAATCAATGCCGATCCGTTTGAGGCATACGGCATAGAAGAAGAAATTTCTCGGGCGCTGGAAAAAGAAGTCGGTCTGAAAGGCGGCGGCCGGATCAGTATTGAAGAAACCCGCGCCTGTACGGCGATTGATGTTGACAGCGGGCGAGATGCCGGCGGCGGTTCCCTGAACCGGATCAATGAAGAAGCGGCTTATGAAATTGCCCACCAGATCCGTCTGCGCAATTTGTCCGGAAAGATCGTCATCGATTTTGCCGGGCATTCCGATTACAGATATATCAAGCCGTTGTTGGAGATTTTGGAACAAGAGCTGGCAAAAGACAGCATTAAGAGCCACGTGGCCGGTTTGAGCCGGGCCGGGCTGGTGGAAATTATTCGTGTCCGCCGGCGGCCGCCCCTTGCCGACCTGATGACGGAAGAATGTCCGACTTGCCGGGGAACGGGCAGGGTGGAAAAAGGAGCCTGAAATGGGAGAAATTTTAAAAACCTGCCGTTGTCCGATTTGCGGAAAAGTTGTTCCGGTCGGGAAATACCGCCCCTTTTGCTCTAAACGCTGTGCGGATATTGATCTCGGCAACTGGTTTAACGAATCGTACCGGGTGGAGGCCGAAGAGGTGGATGAGCAGGATATTGAAGAGCTGGAAGAGCTTGCTCTTCGCGACCGGGAGAAGAAGTAGAAAATTGTTTCCCGTTTTTGCGGCACATAAATTTCAGTAAAAAAACACCGGATTTTATATCCGGTGTTTTTTTTATAGGAATATTTGGTTTTAGCGTCGTCTTAGGAAAGACGGAATGTCCAGGTTGTTGCGGTCGACGTCATTGTCTGAAAACGAGGGCGTTACCGGTTCCTGATAATGTTCGGTTTCCATTTTTTTCTTGCGGTTGCGTTTGGCAATGGAAAAACCGGTAACCCGCTCGATCAGGGTCGGCGTATATTCCTCTTCTTCATCGCTGACAATCAACTTTTCTGCCGGTTCCTCTTTAGGAGCGGCAAACAGCTGCGGGTTGTGGCCGAAAAGTTCGGGTTCTTCTTCGATCGGTCGGGGCGCGCTTTTGGCAGAGAAAGTATTTTCCTGACCGGAAAGAAGATCGTTTAACTGCGCATCGGCATCGCTGAATTCGTTTTTATTTAGAATGGCGTTGAACAGGGAAGTTGCCTGCGGCATATCGTTTAAGCCCGCATTTTTTTCATCCGCATCGGGAAACATCTCCGGTTCTTCTTCAATCGGCCGGGGGGTGTTTCTTTCCGTCCGGTTGACAGTTTCTTCAGCGGCGGCGTTTTCGGCGCTTTCTTCCCGTGGAGTCGAAGTTTCCGTATTTTGGAGATCGGTTTCTGATGTCGAGGGCAGAGTGGCCGCAAATTTAGCCAGTTTGGAGTCCATCTCGTCGCTCGGAGTTATCGGAATAATGCTTTCTTCGGAAAAGCTTTCTTCTATATAACTGGCCACTTTGTTTTGCGGGCGTACGACCGTTTCCGCACGGCCGCCTTCAATGCCGGTGGCAACGATTGATACGCGGATTTTGCCAGCCAGGGTTTCGTCAAAGCTGGAGCCGAAAATGATATTGGCTTCTTCGTCGACTTCTTCTTTGATGCGGTTGGCGGCTTCATCAATTTCAAACAGAGTGATGTCCATGCCGCCGGTGATGTTGATAAGGACGCCTTTGGCGCCTTTCATGTTACTGTCGTCAAGCAGCGGATTGGAGAGCGCCTGTTCGGCTGCCCGGACGGCGCGGTTTTCGCCTTCGGCCTCGCCGGTTCCCATGATGGCTTTGCCTTTGTCTTCCATGATGCTTTTGATGTCGGCAAAGTCGAGGTTGATCAGGCCGGGCATAATCATCAGGTCGGTAATGGAGCGGACACCGTCATAAAGGACGTTGTCGGCCATGATGAACGCATCGGCCAAGGTCGTGTTTTTGTCGGCGATGCGGAACAAATTCTGATTGGGGATGATGATGATGCTGTCGACCGCTTCGGTAAAGTCTTTTAAGGCTTCTTCGGCAATCTGGTAACGGCGTTTGCCCTCAAACTGGAAAGGTTTGGTAACGACACCGATGGTCAGAATACCTTTTTTCTTGGCAATGCGGGCAACGACCGGAGCCGCACCGGAACCGGTGCCGCCGCCCATGCCGGCAGTGATAAACACCATATTGGCGCCTTCAAGCTCTTTTTCTATTTCTTCGGCAGCCTCTTCGGCAGCCTGACGGCCTACTTCCGGGCAGGCGCCGGCGCCGAGCCCGCGGGTGGTTTCTACACCAAGCTGGATTTTGCGTCCGGACTTGGAGTTGGCAAGTGCCTGGGCATCGGTGTTGGCAACGATAAAATCAACACCTTCCAGGTTTTTGGTAATCATATTGTTGACGGCATTGCCGCCGCCGCCGCCGACCCCGATAACGGAAATACGCGGCTTTAACGTGATCATACTGGTTTCCGGCACTGCTAGTTTTATCGACATGGTTTGCTCCCAAAAGTATTGTGCTTATAATATACGTTTATGATACAGTACACGAAAAGTAATTAAGGTTTGGTTACCAAAAATAAATTTTGATGCCGCAAATCAAAAGTTTTGTTTCAGCCAGCTTAAAATGCGCCCGAAACGGCCGCTTTCACCGTTGGCCGGACGGCTGATGATTTTGTTGGGTTTGTGCTCGGTATAGTTGATGACAAACAGTATCAGACCGATAACTGTGGAAAAAGCCGGCGATTGTAAAACAGGATAATTGGAAATGTCTAAAATGTTGGCAATGTTGCGGGGGCGGCCGAGCCGAATCTGCTTGTCCAAAACCATGGCTGCAACTTCTTGCATGCCGGCCAACTGCGAACCGCCGCCGGTTAAGACAATGCGGTGGCTGCTGACGTTTTTTAAGCCGCGTTCGTTGAGTTTTTCGTTGATCAGTTCAAACATCTCTTCTACCCGGGGAGCAATGATGCCCGTTAATTCGGAGATCGGAACCTGTTTGATTTTGTTGTCATCCTCGTCGCCGATCGGATATACGTTAACGGTCTGGTTTTTGTCCTGAGATGTCATAAAAGCACATCCGTGCAACGTTTTTAAGCGTTCGGCATGAGGAATCGAAGTGGTCAGTCCCCAGGCGATGTCTTTGGTTATGTTGTGGCTGCCGACGTCGATGGAGCTGAAATAAACCGGATGTCCGTGTTCAAAACTGGCAATGTTGGTGGTGCCGCCGCCGATGTCAATG
>CALXPZ010000042.1 GCA_944390375.1 uncultured Alphaproteobacteria bacterium
CAGCAAAGTCAACATCGCCGTCAGGGTAAAAGGCGGAACCGAGCAGCTGATACAATATCTTGAAGAAGAAAACGGCGTCAGCGATGTTTCCGGCGACGGCACATATATCCGGGCTGCCGTCTGGGGAGGAGAACAGGAACTCTGCTCCCTGCTCAAAAATATGGTTACGGCAGGCATTCGTGTTATCGAGTTCAAAATTGAGAAAAACTCGCTCAAAACGGCCTACTTTGAAACATTGAAAGAAGGAGAATAAAATGTTTAGGAATCCCGAATTTATCAGAAACACATGGACCGAACTGACCTTCAAAAAAATGGCGGCCATGCCCCTTCTCCTGATCACGGTTTATCTGCTGGCCTACATTCTCGGCGAAACCCTGCCCTTTTCTTTTCTGCCCCATATCTGCGTATTTTTCTACTGTGTGTTTACCTATATCTGGGGAACCCGGCTGGCGGCGGAAACCGTGGTTAAAGAAATCAACGCCAACACCTGGTCGTTTCAGGTCATGACGTCAATGTCGCCTTTCCAAATGGCCGTCGGCAAACTTTTCGGTAGCACGGTCTATATCTGGTACGGCAATTTTATCTGCTTTGCGCTCTATCTTCTGTCCTATCACCTGCACCAAACCATGCTACCGGAAGTTCCCTTGCCGGAGCTTTTGACCAATGTTCTGATTTTTATCCTGCTGGGACTTTCGGCGCAAATTCTGCCGCTGTTGCTCAGCCTGCACTCCATTCGCTGGCGTCATTTTTTTGAAAAATTTGACGTTACCTTTTTCCAGTTTATGGGCACGGCCATGATCATCCCTCTTTACAAGGTTTTCAATAGCAGCGGAACGGGGATTTTGTGGTATGGCGAATATTTTTCGACCAAAGAAGCCTGTATCATATTCGCCTCGATATTCATCGTCTGGGGTTTCATCGCCATCGTCAACCAGATCAAAACCGAGTTCGGGCAGGAACCATACCCCGTTGCCTGGTTCTTGTTTGCGATTTCCCTGGTCGCCGTGCTGTTCGGTTTTAACGATTATGCCAGCTACAACCCGCTGAGCCGTTACAGCGGAACATTGACGTCATTTTTTGCCGTTCTCTGCATAACCTACCTCACCTTGTGCGGGGAATCAAATATGGCGCTGCGTCCGCATATGGTTCTGAAATATTATCGGACCAAACAGTACAAAAGGCTGTTTATGATTATGCCCCGCAGCCTGATTACCATTCCGGTTATCCTGGCGTTGGCCGTTGTCCTCAATGTCGAGTTCAATCTCTTCAGTCAGGAATTGGGCACCGGTATGAACTTCATGGTCTGGGCAACAATCCTGTTTATGCTGCGGGATTTCTGCTTTATCTACCTGTGGTCCCTGTTTGCGCAAGGAAACGAAAAAGAAACAACCGTCGTCCCCGTATTGATTGCTCTGTCAACCTATACGATTATCCCGGTTTTGTTTTATCATTTCGATTTAAAGATTTTCTGCCCCTTCTTTATGCCCTATTTTCATGCTTCAAACTACCTGAGCTTCAACGAAAGCGCTTTCCTGACGGTAATTCCGCCGGCGCTGGAATTTGTCGTTATGTTTGTTTTGCTGATGCTGGGGATAAAGAAGAAGTTCCGCGACCTCGGGGCATAATCCCCTTACACGATCCCCGCTCCGGCGGGGATTGTTTTTGTCCTTTTTCGACCGCAAAATAATCAAAACAATTTGTTGTTTTTTATATTTCCCGTGGTATAATATTAACATATAATTTTAGTCTTTCCGGGAGAGCGCCCATGAAAAAAAAGGACTTTATTAAAGCTGCGGAGAAAAAAGAACATCTCCAAACGCATATGCAGCACAGCCGGAAAATCGGCTCTAAAGCATTAAAACACATTTCAGAACAAAACATTCTCGATATTCTGCATTGCTTTGATCAGGCATATGCCAAATTGATCGACGAACAGGGGAACCCCGGACGGCAGGAATTCTGCCTGAAAACCAATTCTCCGGTCGGTACGGATGCCATCGTCCGCGCAGATGAAATTGCCGAAGGATCCGCTTTTGAAGTTGTTCGCGGATTGGGAACTCCTTATGCCGGCAAGGTCAAAGTTGCCCTGATCAACAAAAAAGATATGCCTACCACCAATATCGTGCATGGTATTTACGGCCCTTACGGAAATAGCGGCAAAGCCGGCATCTACATGATGACGTTCGGACAACCGGAAGTGCCTTTGCCAAAAGATTTAGGCAAAAACGAAACCGAACAAACCCAGATATTTAATCAGGAATGTGCCAAATTCTGGAACGGCGAAAACGGCAAAAACGGACACGTCTATCTGGCCACGCCGGACGAATTGATGTCAACCATTGCCGAGATGAAAAGCTATGGTTTAAAAACCAAAGTTTTGGAACTGCGGCTGGAGGCATTTTTCCGCGGCGGAGAAAAATCGCCATTAAAAGAAGAGCACCGGCCGTCTCAAAAATCCAAAAACGCCGTTGACTTGGGCATGTTGCCTCTCAATAGCGGCAGAGATAAAAGCTTCATCCGCTAAAAAACAAAACTCAAATGCCGGCAGGCTCTTCCCTGCCGGTATTTTTATATTTCCCTCTCATCAAACGCGCTTTGTCAATTCATTCGCAGCCGACGCAATGGTAATAGATTGTTGCAAAAAATAAAAAGCACTTTGACTATCGGCCGTATATTTCGGCACTTATGGCATTGCTGATTATATCCTGTTGCCGGTCGCACGTCTTTTCCAACCTCTCGTTTCCGCGGGAGGACTGATGCCGCGCCGGAGACAAACCTCTGAGTTCGTTGATTCTTGCCCTCTTCATGGCTTTCTCGGACTCTATGAAATTATCTCGCCGAAACCCTCCGTCGGGCATATACGGCATTCTTGTATCTTCCCCTTTCTCTTTCTTCTTATCATAATCCATGCCCATATATTGAGAAAATCCCCGTTCCGAAATTCCGCAATTAAACAACAGGGAGGAAGCGTATAAATTGGCAGCAGTTTCGGCGCCATCCATATACTTCGTCTGCCATTTTTCCGGACGCGTGCCAAACTCCACCGCATGCCCCAACTCATGTGCCAAAATTTGCGGCAGCGCATCTTCATTAATCTCCGACAGCACACCTTCCTTTTTCAGTCTTTTTAAGTCACTGATACAAATCACAATCTTATCGGGTGTGCCGTTTTCTCCTTTTTGAAAGGCGCAGTTGCCGTACTGCCTTGCCAATGATCGTGCCGCATTTTTCGTTCAGACGGCAGCTGTAATATTCTCTCTTTACCGCCCGAAAAGTATCAGGACCACCACCGCGGCCAGCAGTAACAGGACCCGGCGCAAAGAAATGCGCGAAACGGGAATGTTCCGGCCGAAAAAACGCAAAACGGCACCGGCGGCAAACACCCAGATGACATAAAGATACATGGTTGCCGTTACATAGGACGGATTGGGAGTGGCAAACATGGCAAAATTCTTAAAGACCATGGACAAAACCAACGGAACCATTACCAACGCGCACTTTACGTTCTGTCGTTTCCAAAGCTCCTTTAACTTTCCCCCGCCGTGAAAGTAAAAAGAAAAATTAACCATGCTGATGACAACCGCGGTGATCAGGATATAAAGACAACTGCCGCTGACCAGCTCATGCGGTCGCAAAAAACTCATGGCGGTTTTGTTTAAGGTATCGCAAACGGCGCAAAACAACAGATAAGGCACCATATAATGCAATGCCTTACGCCCCCGCCGGTCGCCGCGATAACCGGATACGCAAAAAATTACCGTACCGAGCGCCGCCGCCACCGTCAGAAAACGAAGCGGCTCCCGTCCGTATGCGATCAGTCCGCCCGGGTTAAGCAAAAGCCATACAAAAAAGACGATACCGACGCAAAAAGGATGTATGGAAGAAATGGTTTCCGCGCCCCACACCCGCATTGCCCGGAAATTGCGCATATCAATAAAGGAAATTACCCCGCCCTGCACCAGACAGACGACATAAAACGGCCAGGCGGCAGGCAGAGAAACGAACGGCAGAACCGGCAGCAAAAACAAAATCGGCATCACGCCGCGATAGACCATAAACACCGTCGACGAAACTTTTGCCGCCTGGTTGCCCAGATAGTATAATCCGATTGCAATGCTCGCCAGCGAAGCATATACCGCCCACATAAAATACCTCCATCATTTTTTCATAAGCATCCGACCGCCCGCGAAGTTTCCCGTTCGCCGGTGTCCGGTTTTTGCAAATTGGAAAAAGAAAGCAGACACTTTACCTACAACACAACGCATAAAGCAAAAATCCGAATGTTTTCGTCAACCGGACAAAAACATTCGGATCACAAACCTGGAAAAATTCTTTCCCTGTCGTCAGACAAGCATCGCGGTAAATTCGGCTTCCGAAACCACCTTATCATCAACCATAGATTTTCCTTTGAAAACGAAAACATTGCGGCGAGCCTGAATCTTTTCGACATGCATTCTCAGTTGGTCGCCCGGTTTAACCGGTTTGCGGAATTTTACACCGTCGATTGACATAAACAACACACTGTTCTTCTTCTCTCCCGCATTTCCTTCCGAAGCGGCAATCACCAGCGCACCGGCCGTCTGAGCCATCGCCTCAATTTGCAAAACTCCCGGCATAACCGGATTACCGGGGAAATGTCCCTGGAAAAACTCTTCGTTCATGGTAACGTTTTTTATACCGATTCCCTTTTCGCCGGGAACTTCCACTTCCAATCTGTCCACCAGCAGAAACGGATAGCGGTGAGGCAAAAAGTTCATAATATCCTCGATATTATAGATTTTATTTTCAGACATATTTTCTTCCTTTTTTCAGTGATAAAATTTATTTCTTTGAATTCTTCTGCAAAAATGCAACCTGACGCATAAAGTCCTTAAAAGCCACGGCCGGCGTTCCCATCACCACCGTTCCCGGCTCAATATCCCGCATAATGCCGGACTGTGCCGCAATCTGCGCACCGCTGCCGACATTGAGATGATCGGCAAAACCGCTCTGCCCGCCGCAAACGACATAATCGCCGAAATTGCAACTGCCGGCAATTCCCGTCTGTGAAACCAGGATACAACCGCGCCCGAGCTTATCGTTATGAGCCACCTGCACCAGGTTATCAATCCGCGTTCCGTCGCCGACAACCGTATCATCCAAAGCGCCGCGGTCGATACAGGAACAAGAACCGACCTCCACGTCATTACCGATAATCACCCGGCCAAGCTGGGGAATGCGCTTATGAACGCCGTTGATGGTCTGAAAACCAAACCCGTCCTGACCGATGCGTGCACCGTTGTATATATAGCAGTTGTTTCCCATAATCGTATAAGCGATACAGGCCTGAGCGCCGATTCTGCAGTTTTCTCCGATGATGCACCCCTCACCGATCACGGCAAAAGGTTCAATAATCGTCCCCGCACCGATTTCGGCATTAGCGCCGATAACGGTATAGTCGGCAATAAAACAGCCTTCTCCGATTTTGGCCGTCGGATCAACACAAGCCGTGGCGGCAATCCCCGCCGCCGGTTTCTTTTCGGCATACATGGCTTCGTTTAAGGTCAGGAAGGCCAGTTTCGGATTATCCGAGATAAGCACCGTCGCCGTCGGAGCCACAAACGCCGCCAACTCCGCCGTTGTAACGCAGGCGGTTGCCTTTATCTCGGCACCGGCCGTTTTTTTCTTGCGATCATAAAAGAAACAGATTTCCCCGGCACCGGCTTTGGATATGGTATTGATATCCTTTATTACCGTTTCAGCAACCGAAGCATCTTGCAGGGATGCCCCGCAGATTTCGGCAATCTGCGCCAGGGTAAACTCTGCTTTTTTAATAAAGAAACGTGTGTCTATCATTTTTCCTCCGTTACAGGCTTGTACCGAAATTCAGACGGAAGACTTCCGTTTCATCATAATCTTCTTTAACAATCGGGAAACCGAAGTCAATATCAATTTTGCCCATCGGCGACAGCCAGCTGAAACCGAAACCGACGGAAACACGCGGCGTATCGGAATATTCGACGATTCGGTAGCTGACATCATCCGGTTTGCCGAGCACGCCGACATCAACAAAAGTGCGTCCTTTGATGCCCACTTCATCCAGCCCGATCGGAAACATGACTTCCGCCCCCGAATAAATCATCCAGTTGCCGCCCAAAGCATCTTCCGTATATTTATCACGGGCACCGATACCGGCGCTGTCAAAACCGCGCATGGTCGAACCGCCGAGGAAATACCGCTGAGACAAACGGATGCTGTCACCGTCGTAACCGGTAATATAGCCGCCGTTAATAAACAGCTTTAAGGTATAGTTATCAAAGAATGTATTATACCAATAGGCTTTAGCGTCAAATTTCAGATATTTTTCATCTCCGCCCAAACCGGCGACATCATTGCCGAAAGACAGGAAATATCCTTCTTTCGGATCAATGGCGTTATCGCGCTTGTCATAATAAAGAGTTTGCCCGACGCTCGAAGCAACATACTCGCCTTCTTCCTCCTGAATATAGATGGAAGCAGCCGGACTGACGTTCTTAATCTCGTCCTGCCGCAGGGTATAACGAACGCTTTGTGAAAAATCATCCGTATATTTCCACCCCAGACGTAAACGGCCGCCCATTGTGTCTTCATCATAAGAGGCCTCGTCCTGATAATCGCTTTCGCTCTTAAACAGATCAACACCGGCCGACAGCGGGCGGTTAAGGAAATAAGGCTCTGTAAAGTTAATATTATAATCCTGAACCCGTTCGGAAATTCCCAAATCAAAACCGAGCTGCTGCCCTTTTCCCATAAAGTTGTTTTCGGTAACTCCCGTTCGAACCAAAGCACCGTTAACGGTCGAATAGCCGACACCGACGTTAAAATAGCCGGTCGACTTTTCGGTAACATTGACATTGATGTCTGCCTTGCTGTCATCGTTGGTCGGCTGAGTTTCAATATCCACTTTGCTGAAATAGTTCAGATTTTCCACATTGCGACGGGAAGCGCGGATCTTGGAGGCGTTGAAAGCGTCTCCTTCATTGATGCGAAACTCGCGGCGGATAACTTCATCATACGTCCGGTCATTTCCGCTAATATTGATCCGATTGATGAAAACTCTGGCGCCTTCCTTAACCCGGAAATTAACCGTCATCTCACCGTTTTTCATGTTTTTGTTCAGTTCCGGTTCAACTTCGACAAAGGCAAAACCGCGTTTACCCAGTTCTTCCGTCAGCGCATAGACACTTTTCTCAACCTTGGAAGCATTGTACCAATCACCGGCCTCAATATCCAATTCGTCTTCCAATCCGCTGACGTCCATATCCGGAATTTCCGAAACAATGTTAACATCTTTAAGTTTATAGCGGACGCCTTCTTCCAACACCGTTGTAATTACAAACGACTTGCTGTCGGGACTGAGTTCCGCCACCGACGAAACAACCCGAAAATCGGCATAACCGCGGTTGTTATAGAAACGCCGCAGCAGTTCTTTATCATAGTTGCTTTTTTCGGGATCATAATTTTCCGAAGAAGAGAAAATCCGCCACCATCTGGTTTCCTTGCTTAAGATTTCCCCCTGCAAATCATTGTCGCTGTAATGCTTGTTGCCGATAAAATTGATTTTGGTGATTTTGGCCAGCGGACCTTCGTCAATTTCATAAATCAGGTCAACGCGGTTTTGGTCACGTTTAATCACTTTCGGTTCCACGGCCGCGGCATAACGCCCCACTCTTTTATAGATATTAAGAATCCGCTGCACGTCTTCCTGCACTTTGGCAGTAGTATAAATCGAACGGGGACCGAGCTGGACTTCGCTTTCAAGCATTTTATCGTCCACCTTGTCGTTGCCGTCAAAGAAACGTTTGTTAATAATCGGGTTTTCATCAACCTTAATATTCAGCACATCGCCCGTGATATTAAAAGAAACATCGGAAAAAAGGCCGGTGGTATAAAGTTTTTTGAAAGCGGCGTTTAATCTTTCGGAATCAACGTCATCTCCCGGATTTACATTGACATAAGAAAGAACGGTTTCCCGCTCAACCCTCTGCAGTCCGTCAACTTTAATCTGTCTGACCACGGCTGCATCGGCAGAACCGGCGGCAGCAAGACAGGACAATACGGTAACAAGCTGTGTTTTTTTCATTTATACTGCATCCTTTTATAACATAATTTTTAAGCAAAAAAGCGGTGAAACAGATGTACGAAATCGTTCCAGGTCGCAAAAATCATCAAGGCCAGAATTAAGGCAAAACCGGCCTTAAACAAATTTTCTTTCACTTTGGCGTTGATTTCCCTGCGGCAGACAATCTCAACCAGATAAATAACGACGTGTCCGCCGTCCAGAACCGGTATCGGAAACAGGTTAATCAACCCCAGATTGATTGATAGCAGCGCCATAAAGGCAATAAAATCAAGCAATCCGTTTTTTCTGGAAATGTCGCCCGACATCTCCGCAATTCTTAAGATACCGCCCAGATCTTCGCTGCCGCGTTTGCCGGTAATCATCTGTCCGACCCCGCGCAGTGTTCCTTCCGTAATCCGCCAAGTCTCACTGCAGGCCTCAACAAAAGCGGCCGACCAAGACATCTTCTGATGGTTCAGTTCCATCGTACTCATCGACTTAATACCGAGCATGGGACGCTTGATCTTCTGGCCGTTGGTTTCCATCTCCGTCATCTCGAGCGGTACGGATAAAGTCATTTCCCGACCTTCGCGTTCCAGTTTGACTTCCGCCGTTCCGTTAACGGTCAGTGAAACTTCCGTCGTAATATCGCTGAAATTTTCAATTTTCCGCCCGTTAATTTCCAAAATCCGATCACCGCTGACGATTCCCGCCTTATCGGCGGCACCACTCGCTATCACTTCACCGACAACCGGCGGAAACGTAAACTTCCCGAGCAAAGCAAACATAAACATAAAAATAAGAATGGCAAACAGATAATTAAATCCGGGACCGCCGAGAACAATCGCCAGTTTTTTCCACGGATTCTGAAACGGAAAGGCCTTTTTTTTGTCTTCTTCGCTCAACTCTTTGACACTTTCGTCACTGCCGGCGGAAGCGGCATCGGCATCTCCCAAAAACTGGCAATAACCGCCGAGCGGAATCGCGCAGATTTTCCAGCGGGTATTGTGCTTATCCGTAAAGCCCCACAACTGACGACCGAAACCGATCGAAAAATCGGTAACCTGCACACCGGTCAGACGGGCAATCAGAAAATGCCCGAACTCGTGGACAAACACCAGAATACCCAAAAGGATAATAAAGGGAACCACATAATAGACGCCGTTAACTAACCAATCCATAATTTTTATATCCTTGTTTAAATGCTAAACCAATAAGCCAAAATCAGGAAAACGAAAGGCGCGGTAAAGATCAAGCCGTCCACGCGGTCAAAAACGCCGCCGTGTCCGGGAATAAGCGTGCTCGAATCTTTAACATTCAGATGGCGTTTGATTGCCGATTCGACAAGATCTCCGATCTGCTCCAATACCGCCAACAGCGCACCGGCCACGGCCAGCCGCCAGTCATAAAAACCAAAACAATAAAAATATCCCCAGCAGACCAAAGCCGACAAGGCCATACCGCCGAAAAGCCCCGACCAGGTCTTGTTAGGGCTGATTTTGGGCGCCAGTTTCGGCCCTTTAACACTCTTGCCGACAACATAACCGCCGATATCGGTTGCCCAGACAACCAGAACAAAACAGAGAATATGAAACGCGGTAATATAATAAATCCACATCAAAGAACCGATACCGATGGTAATATACGGCACACCGAGCGTCAACAACCGGCGATGCGGTTCGTCTTTTGCCTTCCGCCAAACCAGGAACATGGAAAAAAGCAGGGCTATTCCGATTCCCAGCCAGGAATTAAGCATTACTGCCACCGCCATCGAAACCGTATAAATGACGGCATAGACCTCCGGTTTTTTATTGCCCGTCATGGCGCTCCATTCCCACGACAGCAAAGCGCCGATTCCGAGCAGCATCAAAACGACGTACGGATAGCCGAAATAAAGCGCGGCCACAACCACCGGCGCCATTATCGCCGCCGTAACCGTCCTTAACCAAATGTTGGATTTAGTTCCTTCCATACCTTCTCTCCCGCGTATTAAAATTGGCAACAATTTTTTCCAGCTCGGCCCGGTTAAAATCCGGCCACAGAAGCTCGCTGAAATAAAACTCGGCATAAGCAACCTGCCACAACAGATAATTGCTTATCCGCTGTTCCCCGCTCGTACGCACGACCATGTCCGGATCGGGAATGTCTTTTGTGTAAAGCAGATTGGAAAACAGATGTTCGTCAATCTCTTCCACCTTCAGTTCGTCCGCTCTCACCAACTTGGCCACCCGCCGCACGGCATTCAGAATTTCCTGCCGGGAGCCGTAACTGACGGCCAGACATAAAGTCAGGTCGGTATTACCCGCCGTTTGACTTTCAATCCGCTGCATACCGTCGACAATATCCTTGTCAAGCATACTGCGCTCACCGATAAAGATTATGCGAACATTGTTTTTTTGTATCTCTCTCAGATCGTTTTTCAGATACTGGCGCAAAAGCCCCATTAAGGCAGCCACCTCTTCCGGGTCCCGTTGCCAGTTTTCGGTAGAAAAGGCATAAAGAGTAAGATACCTGATACCCAGATCTTTGGCATCGCGGCAAACCTGTTCCAAGGTTTCGGCTCCTTTTTTATGACCGGCGGCGGCAGGCAGTCCGTGTTTGCGTGCCCAGCGGCGGTTGCCGTCCATAATAATGGCCAGATGGCGCAATTTGTTAGTTTGTTCGTTACTCAACGCAGACCTCGGCTTCTATACCTGCATAATATCTTTTTCTTTCTGCGCGAGAGCATCATCGATTTTCTTGACAAACTCATCGGTAAATTTCTG
>CALXPZ010000043.1 GCA_944390375.1 uncultured Alphaproteobacteria bacterium
AAGTATAAAAAGCGCCTGATTGCCGTTGCCGCGCTTGTTCTGGCTCTTGTCTGCCTATTTAAGCCGGAATATGCCGAAAGCGTCGCCCGGGCATTTATGCTGCTGATTGCGGGGGTGTGATGGTTAATAAGCTGATACGCTGGGCGGTGACTTTTATAATGGTTGCCGCCCTCTGTTTTGCCTTTTACGAGGTAGGGCAGGAAAACGGCCGGAAAGAGGCCAAAATTAAGATTATCGAAAAAGAAGTGGAGGTAATCCGCTATGTGGAAAAGAAACGCGCGGAAATTCAGGCTAAACCTAATGCCGGCCGCGATGCTTTACTTGAGCTCATGCGCGCCGGTCGTTTATAGCGGCTGTCCGGTTTATCCGGTTGCGGGCGAACAGGTGGCCGCGGAGCTGGAAAAGGTGGGCTATGAACAGGCGCCGAACTTTTGGGAATGGATGGGGCGGATCGACAAACTGCGGCAGGAGCTGGAATTATGCAGACAGAATAATAATTTTATATAAATTGCTTGGCTTTTATGTAAAAAATAAATATACTGGCGCCGTGATTAATCATGTGTGGCGGGAAATGCTTGCAAAATTAAAGGAAAAAATAAACTCTATCAATGCCGTAAGGAATTATCGGAAAATTTATCCTTATGTGCGTCCGTACTGGCTGCGGGCGCTGCTTTCGGTTCTGATCACCATCCCCATCGGTTCGATGGATGCGGTGATAGCCTGGTCGCTTAAACCGTATATGGATGTGGTGATGGTGGAAAAAAGCACCAGTGCCACCAGCTATATTCCGATTTTGATTATTGTTTTCAGCTGCCTGCAAAGTCTGCTGAATTATGCGGGAACGTATCTTAACACCTGGGTCGGTCGCAAAATTGCCAATGACGTGAAAATGGATCTGTTCGACCGGTTGATGGCCTGCGACGCTTCTTTTTTCGACAAGACAACGTCGGGACAGGTTTTGTTCGGTTATAACAGCGATGTCGATATGGCCTGCAACGGCTTGCTCTCGAACCTGAAACTGTTTACGACCCGGGTCTTTTCGTCGGTGTCGCTGGTGGCGGTTTTGTTTTATAACTCCTGGCAGTTGGCGTTGATTGCGGTGGTGGTTTTGTTCGGCGCGCTATATCCGCTGACAACCGTCCGCCGGCGGATAAAATCGGTGATGGACAAGACGATTTTTTCCGGATCCGCGGTTATGAGCCATTATAACGAAACTTATAACGGTAACCGGATTATTGCCTCTTACAATCTTTACGATTACCAGCGCAAACGTTTTCGTGATACGCTGACCCAGGTGTTTAAGCTCGGAATCAAAATGATCCAGCGGACGGGGATGATGTCGCCGCTGATGCATTTTATTGTTTCCCTCGGTATTGCCGCGGTTATCTGGACTGGCAGTTATCTGATCGTTCATCATCAGATTTCGGCCGGTAACTTCGTATCGTTTATCACCGCGCTCATTATGCTTTATAACCCGATCAAATCCATCGGTAACAACTATAACAATGTCCAGATGGCTTTTATGGCAATGGAGCGTGTTTTTTCCAAGTTGGAAAAACTGCCGGCCATCCGCAATCGTCAAAACGCAAAAGAGCTGAAAGGCATTGCCAAGGGTATTGAATATCGCGATGTTTGCTTTGAATATAATAAAGGACACCCGGTTTTAAAACATATCAATCTGAAAATTGATATCGGGCAGACGATTGCCTTTGTCGGCAACTCCGGCGGCGGCAAAACAACACTGGTTAATCTGTTGCCCCGTTTCTATGAGGTTAATTCCGGGGCCGTGCTGATTGACGATGTGGATATCCGCAACTATACGCTCA
The DNA here is from genome assembly GCA_944390375.1 of uncultured Alphaproteobacteria bacterium. Classification (GTDB taxonomy): domain Bacteria; phylum Pseudomonadota; class Alphaproteobacteria; order RF32; family CAG-239; genus JAFUYI01. The sequence continues at coordinate 1,827 of CALXPZ010000043.1, forward strand.
ACTCGCTGCGAGATAATATTGCCATCGTTTTTCAGGATAATTTCCTGTTTGCCGGCACAATCCGCGAAAATATCCTGCTCGGAAAGGAAAACGCAACGGAAGACGAACTGAAAAGAGCCGTTAAAGACGCCTGTCTCGAAGAGTTTGTCGGTTCGCTCGACAAAGGGCTTGATACCGAAATCGGCGAGCGCGGAGTGTTGCTTTCCGGCGGGCAGAAACAACGGATTGCGATTGCCCGGGCATTTTTGAAAAACGCGCCGATCGTTATTTTGGACGAGGCAACTTCCGCGCTTGACAACAAGTCGGAGGCGGTGGTGCAGCAGGCGATCGACAATCTGATGAAAGACCGGACGGTGTTTATCATTGCTCACAGGCTTTCGACCGTGCGCAATGCCGACCGGATTGTGGTGGTTAACTACGGGGAAATTGTCGAAAGCGGTACTCATGACGAACTGCTGGCCAAAGAAAACGGCGTTTACGCCTCGTTATATAAAAGCCAACTGCGATAAGGAATAAGGGACATGAAAAAAGAATTGCTGGCGCCGGCAGGGGATATTGAGGCCGGATATGCCGCCATTTATTACGGCGCCGATGCTGTTTATCTGGGGTTAAAACATTTTTCCGCACGGGCGACGGCGGCAAATTTTGATGAGGGCGAATTAAACGAATTTGTCGGTTTTGCCCATGCCAAGGGGCGGAAAGTTTATGCCGCCGTCAATACATTGGTGGAAGAAAACGAACTGCCGGAGCTGTTGAAAAGCCTGGATATTTGTTCCCGCTGTCGGGTAGATGCGGTGATTTTGCAGGATTTGGGCGTGGCACGGATTATCCGGGAAAAATATCCCGAGCTGGAACTGCATGCCAGCACGCAGATGGCGGTGCACAACAAAGAAGGCGCTCTTGCTTTGCAGAAAGCCGGTTTTTCGCGGGTGGTGCTGGCGCGCGAGCTGACTTTGTCCGAAATTAAGGAAATTGCCGCCGTTCCCGGTTTGGAAACCGAGGCTTTTATCCACGGCGCTCTTTGCTATTCTTACAGCGGTATGTGTTTGTTTTCGTCGCTTGAATGCGGCCGCAGCGCCAACCGCGGCAAATGTTTGTATCCCTGCCGGTCGGAATTTGCCGGAGAAAACGGCAGCAAACATTATTTTTCGATGAAAGACATGGCCTTAAAAGACGATATTCTGAAAATGCCGGTTACGTCGCTGAAAATTGAGGGACGCAAAAAGAACGCCCTTTATGTGGCGGCGGTTACCGATTATTACCGGCAGATATTGGACGGCAAAGGCTGTGATGAAAAAAGGGAAGAAAATATCCGGCAGATTTTTTCCCGCCCATGGTCGGAATTTCATTTGCACGGAAAAGACAAAACGGTGGTTGATCCCGAATTTGTCGGGCACCGCGGACTTTTTGTCGGGAAGATCGAGCAAGCGGGAAAAGGGCGGATCAGCCTGCATATAAAACACGATATCGCGCGCCACGACGGAATACAGATTGATGTGCCGGGCGAGGAAAAACCGTTCGGTTTTTCGCTGCGGCAGATGCAGGTGGGCAAAAAAAATGTTTTTGAGGCCAAGGCGGGGGAAGAAACAGTGATTTTTTTGCCGCCGCAGGCGCCGGTTCTGACCAAAGGAATGGCCGTTTATCTGGCTTCGTCCGGCCGGGTGAAAGGGGCTTATGATTATTTCCGCCCGCGGCCGGGTGAATTTCGCCAGCGGATTCCGCTGGAGGTGAGGGTAGTTATCGGCCGGGACAAGATTATCGCGGCGGCCGGCGGGCAAACGGCAGAACTGGCCGGAGAGTTTTTGCCGGCAAACGACAGAAACAAAGTGGCGGAAACTGTCCGCGGCGCTTTTGCCAAAACCGGCAATACGCCTTTTGAGTTGTCTGCGGTTGAAACGGAAAATCCGGAGGCTCTGTTTGTTCCCGTTTCCGTGCTGAATGAACTGCGCCGCGCTTTGTATGCCAAAATTGAACCGGAAACCGGCAATGTCGATTTGCCGGCGGTTGACGCTCCGTACGGCGGAAAAAAAGGCGGTTGGATTATCCGTACCGATGACATAAATACGCTGACGGAAATAGATTTGGGCAGCGTTGACGAAATAACGGTGGTTATCAATCCCGATTTTGACGTTGAAGAGTTAAAAAAACTGCCGAAAAATAAAATCAGAATCGGACTTCCGGCACTTGAGCGGCATCCGGTTGTTTATGCCGATTTGGTGCGGCGTCTTTTTTCCGGCGGGTATAAAAAATGGGAAATTGGCAACTGGTGGGGGCTGTCTCTGCTGCCGGACAAGGGAATAGATCTTTCTTTTGACGGCAGTCTTTATATGCTCAACACACAGGCCGTTCAGGCGGCAAAAGATATGAGAGCCGGGCGGGTAACGCTTTCGGTTGAAGATTGTCTGGACAATATGTGTGCTCTGGCCAAAACCTCACCGTTGCCGGTGGTGATGTCCGTGTTTCAGGATGCGCCGCTGTTCACGAGTGCCGTCTGTATCCGTGCCAATCCGTGTAAAGGCTGTCCAAAAGGCGAGAAATGGCTGAAACTTCGGCGCGAAGGCAAAGAGTATCTGGCTTTGTCAAAAAACTGTCAGACCTTTTTGTTTTCCGGCCGGCCTTTGTGTTTTGCGGCGGAGGCCGGGCAGGTCGGGGCAGCCTTTTACCGGGTCGATTTTGTTTTTCGTCGTTATTCTCCGTCGACGGCGGCTGCTGTTTGGGCGCAGGTGCGCCGTTTTTGCGATGTGCCGGGGACGGCCAAAGGTAATCTTATTTCCGGCGGTAATTTTTAATTTTTTGAGAAAAAACGAAAAATAAAAAAGAGGGGCAGACGGATAAGAAAAACGGGGCAAAGAAAGCTCAAAACGAATTTTTTGTGAAAGATAGAAAACAGACAGAGACGAAAAGATTGCCGGTTAAAAAAATCCCCCTTGGTTGCCAAGGGGGATTTTAGTTTTTCTTTTTGCCGGGTTATTTCCCGAATCCGAACAGTTCTTTTAAGCCGGATTTTTCCTTGATGCCGTCAACAACGGAGTTGAGGCTTTCGGCCGCGGCATTTTTGGCATCGACCAGTTTGCTGCTGACGATGGTTTCCGACGCGGTCGAGAAGATTTTGTGCAAGATTGTCGACAGGGTGTCGGTAATGCCGGCGCCGTTCTTATTCTTTTCTTTGCCAATGTCTTTCATTTCAATAGTGGGCAGAGGAACGGAAGTTGAGGCAGCGCGTCCGGCCAGAGAGGCTGCCAGATTGATGTTACCGCCGGAAACGGTCAATTTGTTTACGACAACTTTTTTGCCGTTTTTGACTTCGGTCTGCTCAGCTTTGTTTTCGGCCGGAGCGGGAGTTTCTTCTGTTTTGCTGTCTGCCGAGGTCGTGTTTTTCTTGATGTTTTCCAGCAGTTGGGAAACGTTGTTCTGAGTGATGGAAAGAAGCTCGTAGGTAATTTCCGGTTTTTCGATTTCTACGTTTTCGATGATGATGGTATCGCTCAAAATGGATTTGAGGTTAACTTTGACCGCAACCCGGCCGACGCTCATAATATTCGGCTGGCTGTAGTTTTTGGGGTTGGCAACGGTTAAGTTGTTGATTTCTACCTCGCCTTTGGTCAGTGCCAGTTTGAAACCGCCGAGGTTGACCTCGGTTCCAGTAACCTGAGAGCCGTATTTGTGAACGACGGTTTGCACAATATTTTCCAATGACGGAGCTTTATAATAGATTCCGGCGATGATTGCCGCCAGAATTACTAAAAAGATAATAAATTTTTTCATGTCATCCTCATTTTTAATGGTTATATCTGTTATTTTTATAGATAAAATCGGACTTTTTGGCAACTTATAATTTGAGCCCCGGTTGACATTTTCATGAAAAAGGATGTCGGCGGAAATGTTTTTTCTTAAAAAAACAAACAAAAATACGTGGAGACGAAAAAAAAGGTTGCAAAAAAAAACAGAGGGGGTTATATTGCGCCCATAAATGTTATGGGTGCGTAGCTCAGTTGGCTAGAGCAACTGACTCTTAATCAGTGGGTCCAGGGTTCGAATCCCTGCGCGCCTACCATTGAAAATAAAGGCTTTGCGAAGAATCGGCAAGGCCTTTTTTGTATGTGAAAAACCACGCGGTTCTGAGCGTGTTTTCAACGAGCTTACAGCTTTGTGCATAAAAAAACTCCTTTGCCGTTATGATTGAGACGGTCTGGCAACTGTCTTAATAAAAGCAAAGGAGTTTTTTTATGAACACACATCGTATAGTACACATGACGCGGAATTGCAAATGTATTTGCACCGAAGAATAGAAGAAAGGTGTTTTGCGGAGAGGGACGATATTTCCGAAAATCAACGATACGGATCCGTTCACAAATCGATTTGCCTGAAGGGAAATATTTCAGGAAAGCGGCCTATCGTGCGCCGATCAACTTACAGTTTGCAGGTATGCGGAAGAAACGTTTGTTCGGTAATCAAAATATTCAGGATAGCTTTGTTTTTTTATTGATGAAAATTTATAGTTGTTTTATCTTTCGTATATATACTTAACTTTGGGGTGGTATTATGGTATACCATACTGATATGAGCAAAGTGTTGTTTTTAGTTGTGGGGCGGGGGAGGAACGATGATGATCCTGTTTATCTTAACACCTTACACAAGGCAATTAACGAATCTGCTGCCGGAAAAATCTATCTTCTGACAACAGCGGACGGCAGACGGTATGCGGAAAAAATAAAAGACGGCTACGCTTCGTCAAAGTGTGTGGAAATTAAAGATTTTGACGAAGAAAATATGGAGTTTGACGCCGATAAAATAAATAAGCCCTATATTCATAGGGATTGTAAGACGGCATTAAAGGGCTTGCTCAACGGATTGGCAATAAATAAGCCCTATATTTATAGGGATTGTAAAACATTTAATAAATATTAAAATTTAAATATATAATAAATAAGCCCTATATTTATAGGGATTGTAAAATTACTATAAATTTGGTATCATGCCCGCTTTGCAAGCGTGATATGTCGACAGGGGTTTTAAAATTTTGTGATGAATTTTTTATAAAGGAAAGATAATGAAATTCGGCATCAGAAAGCCATCGCTTAAAAAGATGATTGCTGCCAGAACATCAGTTAAACGATTTGTTCGTCATAGTTTGGGGGTGAAGGCTCCTCGAGGTTGGGGGTGGCTGACGAATCCTAAAAAAGCATTGTATAACCGGGTTTACAATCGTACTTCGATTAGCCTGTCCACGTTACTTAAGCGGTTGTTTAAGTAGCCGTAATTTTTTGTATTGTTGTAAATGCTTAATTCCCGATACCCGAAAAGCCCATGAATGCCATGGAAAGGAGGGCAGCGGTTATCAGCACGATCGGCGCGCCGCGGACGGAGGCCGGCAGGGCATCGGCATTTTGGGCGATCCGCTCGCGCAGGCCGGCCATCAGGATTATGGCCAAAGTGAAACCGGCTGCATTGGCCAGCCCGAAACAAACGGAAAGTGAGAGCGAAAAGCCTTTTTGCACGGCCAAAATGGCAACGCCCAAAACCGTGCAGTTGGTGGTGATCAGCGGCAGATATATCCCCAATGCCTGATAGAGAGCGGGAGAAGTTTTTTTCAGGATAATTTCAACCATTTGCACCAGGGCGGCGATAACCAGGATAAAAACCACCGTATTCATAAATTCCAGATGATAGGGTACCAGCAGCCGGTAATAAATCAGGTAAGTGGCGATGGAAGAGATCGTCATGACGAACATCACCGCCAGCCCCATACCGAGGGCGGTGGAGATTTTTTTGGAAACGCCGAGGAAAGGACAGATGCCCAAAAACTGCGACAGGACAATGTTGTTGACGAAAATGGCGGTAATAAAAATCATGGTAATGCTCATTTGTTTGCTCCCCGCAGACGGTTAAACAGCATAATCAGTCCGGCCAGCGCCAGAAAAGCGCCCGGCGGCATGATAAACAGCAAAACCGGGGTTCCTTCCTCGCCGATGAAATTGTAGCCGAGCAGGCTGCCCGCACCGATGATTTCCCGGACGGAGCCGAGCAGCGCCAGCGCCAAGGTAAAGCCGATGCCCATGCCGAGCGCGTCGAGTACGGACTGGAAAAGATTGTTTTTGGAGGCAAAAGCTTCCGCCCGTCCGAGAATGATGCAGTTGACGACAATCAGCGGAATATAGATGCCGAGCGTTTCGTGCAGAGCCGGCAGGCGGGCGGCCATCAGCATATCAATAATGCTGACGATGGTGGCAATGAGGACGATATAGCAGGGAATGCGCACCATTGAGGGGATAAGATTTTTCACCAGAGAAATGACGCTGTTGGAAAGAATCAGCGTAAAGGCGGTGGCTGTTCCCATGCCGAGCGCGTTTTCAAGCGAAGTGGTAACGCCCAATGTCGGGCACATCCCAAGCATCATGACAAAAACGGGGTTTTCGCGGACGATACCGCGGGTGAGGTTGGAAAAGCTGGTGCTACTCATGGCCGGTTGCTCCCGTATTGAATTTTCTGTAAGTGGAAAGAACTTTTTTAACGGCGTCGATGACCGCCCGCGAACTGATGGTGGCGCCGGTTATCGCATCTATCGTGCCGCCGTCTTTTTTCAGGCTGATGTCATCGTAGGCGTTGAGGCCGGTAAACTGGCCGGCAAATTTCTTTTCCGTGATTTTGGTTCCGAGGCCGGGGGTTTCTTTTTGTTCAATGACTTTGTAGCCGATGATGGTGCCGTCCATCCACATCCCGACAATGAGCTCTATCCGGCCGCCGAAACCGTTGTCGGAAAATGTTTTTACGGCAAACGAAGTGAGTAGGCCGTTTTCCCGCGCGGGGTAAACCTCCAGCTTATATTTGCCGTCGGGAGTTGTGATTTCCGTTCGTTCGGCAAAGGGATTGTTGTCAAAGTTACCGACCACTTCCCGGACGGCGTCAAGCGTTTTTTTGTCTTTGGCGCGGGCGATCGGTTCCTTGGTGATCTGATATACATATCCCAGTGCCGCGGCCGAGAGGACGGCGACGGCCAGCAGGGCCAGGATCATATTGGATAAAGACGATTTCAGCGGTTTCATTTATTTTCTCCCGGTGCCGAAAATCCGCGGGCGGGCATAGCGGTCAATCAGCGGCACAAAAGCATTCATAATCAAAATGGCAAAAGAAACGCCTTCTGGATAAGAGCTGTAACGGCGGATGACAAAAGTCAGCACGCCGCAGCCGACGGCAAAAATGATTTTTCCTTTCCGGCTCATCGGCGAGGTGGTGTAGTCGGTGGCCATAAAGAGGGCACCGAGCAGCAGACCGCCCGAGAGCAGCTGCGTCAGCGGTTCGGCCGCCGGGGAACCGGTGTAAAGCCAGGTTATGCCGGTTAAGACGAGAAAAGAACCGAGATAGAAAACGGGAATGTGCCAGGAAACAACCCGCCGCCACAACAGCCAGCCGAATCCGATCAGCAATGCCAGCGCCGAAACTTCTCCCATGGAGCCGCCGGTGTAGCCCAAAAACATTTCCCAATAGTTCGGCAGTTCGCTCAAATCGGCGGTGAGCCGGGTGGCCGAGGTGGCGGCATCGGCATGTTTGAGAATACCGAGCGTGGTGGCGGCGGTGGTGGCGTCGACATTCATAAAATCAAATAAATGCGGGCGCACCCATGAGGTCATTTGCACGGGAAAAGATATGAAAAGAAAAACACGGCCGACAAGCGCCGGATTAAAAAGATTTTTGCCGATGCCGCCGAATGCCATTTTGGCAACGACAACGGCCGCAAAACAACCGGTCAGGGTCATCCATACGGGCATATTGCAGGGGAGATTGTAGGCCAGCAGCAGGCCGGTAACGACGGCCGAGAGGTCGCCGGTCGAGGGAGCCGTTTTCAGCCACCAGCGGGAACAGGCATATTCAAAAAAGACGCAGCCGGCAACGGCCGTTGCCATCGTAATCAGCGCCGCCAGCCCGAACAGGATAACGGCAGCAATGCCGGCCGGAACCAGAGCGATGATGACATCGCGCATAATCTGACGGGTGTCGGCCGGGGCGTAGCAATGGGGAGCGGTGGATATTTTCAGCATGGCAGTCAAAGTCCTATTTCTTTTTTCTGATTTCGTATTTTGCCAGTTTGCAATAATCGGTGAGAGGAATTTTGGCCGGGCAGATGTATGAGCAGCAGCCGCATTCCATGCAGTCGAGAACGTGGATTTTTTTGGCCGACTGATATTCCCCGCGGCGGACAAAGCCGGCAATGGCAAAGGGCTCGAGCCCTTGGGGGCAGGATTCCGCACAGCGTCCGCAGCGGATGCAGGCGGTCGGCTCAAAGATATTGACGGAATCTTCTTTCAGCAGCAGAATGCCGGAAGTGGTTTTGGTTACCGGTGCCGCAAGGTTGGTGGCGGCAACGCCCATCATGGGGCCGCCGAAGATGATTTTGCCCGGTGTTCCCAGCGGTTTGGCCTTGTCAATCAGATAAGAGGCGGGGGTGCCGATCCGGACGCGGAAGTTGCCCGGATTTTCGAGGTCGTCGCCGCTGACGGTAACAATCCGCTCAAACAGGGGTTTGTGCTTTTGGACGGCTTCGTAAATTGCATGGACGGTGCCGACGTTTTGCACCAGGCAGCCGACGTCGACCGGCAGGCAGCCGGGCGGAACTTCGCGGCCGGTTACGGCGGCAATCAGCTGGCGTTCAGCTCCTTGAGGATATTTTGTCCGGCAGACGGCGATGTTGACGCCGACATAACGCCGGGTCAGTTGATGCAGGGTTTCGATTGCCTGCGGTTTGTTTTCGTCAATGGCAATAACGGCTTTTTGAATACCGAGCGCCTTGTTCAGAATTTTGGCACCGATGATGATTTGCTCCCCTTTTTCCTGCATCAGCCGGTCGTCAGCCGTCAGCCACGGTTCGCATTCGATGCCGTTTAAGATAATGCAGTCGATTTTTTTGCCGGCGGGAACGGAGATTTTAACCGGGGTGGGATAACCGGCGCCGCCCATGCCGACAATGCCGGCGCTGCGGATAATATTAACGATTTCTTCCGGCGAGGCGGAGATGTCGCTGACCAGATCCGGCGTGCGATCTATTGATTCTTCCCATTCGTCGCCTTCCGTTTTGATGGTGATCATTGTTTCCAGATAGCCGGTTTCGCCGGTTTGTTCTTCTATTTTGATGACTTCGCCGGAAACGGGGGAATGCACGTCGGCGGAAACAATGCCGTCGGCATCGGCGATGAGGGTGCCGGTTTTGACACGGTCGCCTTTTTGAACCAAAATTTTGGCCGGCGCGCCGATGTGTTGTTTTACCGGTACAAAAACAGTTTCGGGGATGCCGGCGTCTTCAATCGGACAGGCAGAGGTGATTTTGTGTTTGTCGGGATGAATGCCCCCGACGGAAAAGGTTTTAAGCTTGCTCATTTTCTTTTCCTTTGTTTCCGGTATAGACGATGGCGCCGGTCGGGCAGGCGGCCGCCAGTTCGGCACCCCAGGTTTGGGGAGAAACGGAGGCCGGTATGCGGGAAAGATTGTTTTCAACGGTGATTTCCGGGCAGATTTTGGCGCATTTCATACAGGCAATGCAGGCGGCTTTGCAGTTTTTGCGGGCAACGGCGCCTTTCTGGCGGTTGCTACAGGCAACATAAAGCATGACGCCGTTTTCGCCGCGGGGGCGGATTTCGTACAAACCGCGCGGGCAGATGCGGACGCAGGCGCCGCAGGAAGTGCATTTGTCGGGGTTGACTTTGGGCAGTCCCGTTTTTTTATCCATTTCGATGGCGCCGAACGGGCAGTTGGCCACGCAGTCGCCCAATCTCAAGCAGCCGTTCGGGCAGCCGGTTTTGCCGACAAAGGCGCGGTTGGCCAGCCTGCAGCTCTGAAGGCCGACATATTCCACTTTGTCGGGGGCGTTTTCGCAGGTACCGTTGCAATGCAGCACGGCAACCGTCGGTTCGTGTTCGGGGGTGGAAAAGCCGAGTTCTTTAGCCACGGCGGTCATCACTTTGCTGCCGCCGGCCGGACAGTAGAGGTGGGCAAAGCTTTCCGCATCCGCTTTGACGCAGGCTTCGGCAAAATCTTTGCAGCCGGCTTTGCCGCAGGCGCCGCAGTTGGCCTGCGGCAAAAGAGCAGCTATTTTTTCGGCCAGCGGGTTGTTTTCAACTTTAAATTTTTGCGCAGCAAAGTATAAAACGACTGCGGCCGCCAAAGCTATCAACGATAGGACGATGATGTTGGCTGTAATAATTTCACTCATCTGCGGATCTCTTAAATTCTTTGGATTTTATGCCTCTATACATAGCATAAATTCGGGAGATGCAAAATCTTTTTTTGCAGTTATCTTATTCTTATTTCGATTTTGTCCGCGATTTTTTGGCGGCAGCAGAACAAAAGCAGGTAATAAAAGGCGAGAGTGCCGAGGGCGGCAAAAGCCGCGGTGTCTTCTCCGGCGCCGCAGGCAAGAGGGATAAAAAGCGCGGCCAGGGTCAGCACCAGCGGCACGCCATAGGCCGCGGAAACGGCCAGCCACTTGCTGCGCGGGGGAACAATCAGTTCCACTTTTTGACCGCAGCGGTAAAGAGAAGTATCTTTTACCCGGATTTCTGCCGTTGTCCGGGCACAGGAGGCGGTTTGGCAGATGTTTCTGGCAACGCAGCCGCCGCAGGCCTCTTCACGGGTAAAGGCGACGGTTACGCTCCGGCGGCCGACGGCCGTGATTTCCCCCTGACGAAAATCCCCGCTCATTTTATTTTTCTCCCATCATTTCTTTGGCTTTTGCCGACAACAGCGGCGTCAGCGCGTTTTGCCCGTTTCGGATAAACAAAACGGCGGCGAGGTTATGGCGGCGGATAAATTCTTCCGCCCTGGTTTCGCCCATGGACATCAGAGCCGTTGCCAATGCGTCTGCCGTCATGCAGTCGGGGTGAAAAACGGTGGCGGAAACCATTTTATTTTCGACCGGGCGGCCGGTTCGGGGAGAAATCGTGTGGGCGAATTTTTTCCCGCCGTCGTAGAAAAAATTGCGATAATCACCGGAAGTGGCGGCCGCCATGTTCCTGACCGTTACCACATAAACATTTCCCTCGTAGTCGTTTTGCGGGCGGGCAATCCCGATATTCCAGCCGCTGCCGCCGTCTTCCCTGCTGCCGGCCGCCCGGACTTCTCCCCCGATTTCGACAATATAATCACCGATCCCCAGATTCTCCAGTTCTTCGGCCACGCGGTCGACTCCGTAGCCTTTGGCAATCGCCGACAGATTGAGCCTTATCCGGTCGTTTTCTTTTTTCAGTTTGGTGCCGTCGGGAGTGAAACTGATTTTATCAAAACCGGCGTTTTTCAGTGCCTGGCGTATCTCTTCATCGGCCGGCCGGGCTTTTTTTCTGTCGGTGCCAAATCCCCAGAGCTCGATCAGTTCGCCGACCGCCGGATCAAAGGCGCCGCCGCTTTGTTCGTATACTATGCGGGCGGTTTGCAGCACTTTTTGCATGGCTACGGAAAGTTCGATCCAGGTGCCGGCGGGGGCATTGTTGATGGCGGAAATTTCCGAATCGGGATCAAAAACGGACATTTGCGCGTTGACTTCAGCCAGCGTTTTTTTGATGATTTCTTCAACCAGTGCATCGTTTTTGAAACCCCGGATTTTGATGTTGTAGTAGGTGCCCATTGTCTGCCCGGAAAAAGAACGGCTGTTCGTGTCGTTGCCGGCGGCAAAAAAGAAAACGGCGGCGGCAGCGACAAGCAGGATTGAAATATATTTCAGTATGCGCATATCTTTTAAGAATCCGGTAGTTAGTAAATATTTCACTTTTTTATGCTATCAATTCCTTAAAATCGTGATTTTTACAGAAGAAAAGCGGGGTTAATTATGAAAGAATATTTTGAGATTCTCAAGCAAAAACTGCAGCAGCTCAGAAAGAAGGTTAAATTTAAGGAAAAATGCCTCTATGTCAGCAAACTGTCGCAAAAAATATACGGTAAAATATATAACAAAATCAATGTGGCGGGAACATATCTCGGTCAGATCGGAATTTCGGCCAATGTGGTGAGCTGGAGCGGTTTCGTGATCGGCGTGTTTGCCATCAATTTTATTGCCATGGAAATGTACGGCTGGGCACTTTTTGCCATTTTGCTCAACCGTTTCTGCGACGGTTTGGACGGCGCCATTGCCAGATCGACCAAAGTTACGGATTTCGGCGTTTTTCTGGATGCAGCGCTTGATTATATTTTTTACGGCGGCGTTATTTTTGCTTTTGCGCTGGCCAACCCGGCGGCCAACGCCCTGGCCGCGGCCTGTATGCTGTTCGGTTTTGCCGCTGCCGGCTGCGCCATGCTGGCCTATTCGGTCGTTGCTTATAAAAACAATGCCGGCCAGCAGCTGAATCTTGATCATTCTCCGTTTTATCTCGGCGGATTGGCGCAAGGTTCGGAAACTCTGATTGCGCTGGTGGTGCTTTGTCTGTTCCCCGGCTGGTTTCCGGTTATGGCCATTTTGCTCGGCGTTTTGTCTCTGATTAAGGCTTTCAGTCTGATTGTTGCCGCTTACTACAACTTTGTGATTGTTCCTTTCCGCAAAGGGAAATAAATGAAAGTTTGTTTTCTGCATTGTTTGCTGGCCGTTTTGCTGATAACCGCCGCCGGTCCGGCCGGTGCCGCAGTGCGCAAGCAAACTCCTCGCAACGCGGTGGAGGTGTCGGCCGGCGAACAGGACGGACAGATTTTTGTAACCGCTCGGCTGGAGCCTTTGGACGGCTGGCAGATATATTCTCACGAACCTGGAGAAATAGGGTTGCCGACGGAGGCGCAATGGGAGCTTTTTGATTATCGCCTGCTTTCCGAAGAATGGAGCAAAGGCGAAGATATTATTTATGAGGGGTACGGATTAAACGTTTACCGAAAACCGGCCTTGTATAAGGCTGTGTTGCAGCCGGCCGGCGACCGGATGCCGGCTTTGGAAATAAGCTGGATGGCCTGCCGGGGAGAATGCGTGCCCGAAAGTCTGGTTTTTGAACTGACGCCCGAGGTCTTTTTACAGCCGGTTGCCGCCGCACCGTCGGTTGCGGCCGTGTATAACCGTTCGGATATTCCGGCGCTTGAGTTCCCGGTCGGTGAGAACGGAGAAAAAGAAAACGGCGGTTGGTTTGAGATATTGCTGCTGGCCTTTGCGGGCGGCGTTATCCTGAATTTTATGCCCTGTGTTTTTCCGATTTTGTTTCTTAAAATCGTATCGGTGGTCAAAGAGCAAAACCGTCGGCAGAGCGTGGCGGAAGCGTTTCAGTATGCGGCCGGCGTGCTGACCTGTTTTGCCCTGACGGCGGGTGTGCTTTCCTGGCTGAGGCAGCGGGGAGCGGAGATCGGCTGGGGATTTCAGTTGCAGTCGCCGTATTTTGTGGCGGCGATGGCGGTTTTGTTCCTGCTTTTGGCGCTGATGTTCCTGAATGTCATCAAGCTTAACTGGAGCCTGAAACATCTGCCGGCAGGGGCTTTTATGACCGGATTGCTGGCGGTGCTGATCGCCAGCCCGTGCACGGCGCCGTTTATGGGGGCGGCCGTCGGCTGGGCCTTGACGACAGACAGGCCGGCATATTTTTATTATCCTGTATTTTTATCGCTTGGCGCCGGTTATGCGCTGCCGTTCTTTCTGGCCGGTGTTTATCCTTCCGTTTTGAAGAAAGTGCTGCCGCGTCCGGGACGGTGGATGGATGTTTTGAAAAAACTGTTTGCTCTGCCGATGCTTGCAACCTGCGGCTGGCTGGTGTGGGTATTGTGGAGCGATACGTCCGCGCCGTCGGCGTGGGAACCCTACCGGCAGGAAAAAGTGGAAGCGGCTTTGCAAAACGGCGACAAGGTGCTGATTAACTTTACCGCCAAATGGTGCATTACCTGCCTGGTAAACGAAAAAGCGGTTTTTTCAAGCCGCAGATTTTCACGGCTGGTCAAAGAACATGATGTTCGTTTGTTTAAGGCGGACTGGACCGGGCACAGTCCGGAAATTTCCCGCGCGCTGGCGGCATACGGGCGCAGCAGCATTCCGCTTTACGTTTATTATGATGCGGAGAAAAATTACAGATTGCTGCCGCAGCTGCCGTCCGTCAGTGATTTTGAAAAAGCTTTCAGCGGCAAATGATACCGCCGCCCAAAACGGTGTCGCCGTCATAAAACACGGCGCTTTGGCCGGGGGCAACAGCTTTTTGCGGCTCGTCAAAGCATATTTCCGCCCGGTCGTTGCCGGTTATTGTCAGAAGAGCAGGAACAGGCGTTTGGGAAGAGCGGATTTTGACCGTTATCCGCCGCGGCTCGTTAAGGCCGGCGATTGATACCCAGTTCAGGTTTTCGCAGATAAGCGAAGGACAGAGAGTGTCGTCGTCATAACCCAGAACAACCTCGTGTCGTTCGGAGTTGATGCCGATAACATAAAGCGGCCGGTCGGACGATATGCCCATGCCGCGGCGTTGTCCGATGGTGTAGTTCCAGATCCCCTGATGATGTCCCAAAATTTTGCCGTTTTTATCGACAAAGTTGCCTGGTTCCGGCTCTTTTTGCAAAATATCGTTGATGTCGCCGGAGTAAAAATCCTGACTGTCCGCTTTGTCGGCAACGGCGAGGCCGGCGCGGCGGGCAAATTCGCGCACTTCGTCTTTCCGGTATTGGCCGAGCGGCATTAAAATACGGGCCAGCTGCTGCTGGTTCAGACGGTAGAGAAAATAGGACTGGTCTTTTTTGGGATCAATTCCCCGGCGCAGGCAGTAGCGTCCGACCGCGGTATCAAAATCGAGGCGGGCATAGTGGCCGGTGGCAAATTTGTCGAACTCAAGGCCGGCTTTGCGGGCGGCATCCGGCAGGGCGTCGAATTTGACGGCAGCATTGCACCAGACGCAGGGATTTGGGGTGCGGCCGGCGGTGTATTCCTGCCGGAAGTTGGAGAGGACTATTTTTTTATATTCTTCGGCGCAGTCAAACAGGTAATAGGGAATATCGAGGCTGCGGCAAATGCTGCGGGCGGTTTCGACATCTTTTTCCTGATGCGGGCTGAAGCAGGAATCAGCCGACGTGTGGCTGCGGAAATTGGTGTTTTTGTCCCAGATAGACATGGTGGCGCCGATGACTTCGTGTCCGGCTTGTTTGAGTAACCAGGCGGCGGCGGCAGAATCGACGCCTCCGCTTAATCCGACCAATATTTTCATATGATATCCTTGTTGTTTTGTTTGTGCCGATTATGTCCGTTTTGGCGGCAGGAATCAAGTTTTTTCGGCATTTGTCGGCGGCAAAGAAAAAAATTTGTCGTAAAAAATATTGACATGATTGTTTTTGCTGTATATTTTACAACGATTTTTGTATTATTCATCATTATAATTTTAGAGCGTATGAAAAATCAGATTTCTGTTAAAGTTGTCAAAGCTAATATTCTCGGTGTGAAAGCACAAGGCATGGTGGTTCCGCAATTTGCCGACAAAATGTCGTTAACAGGGGTTGCCGGTGCATTGGTCAGCTGTGGTCATTACTGCGGTGTGCATGATTATGCCCTGGCTGCCCGACAAGCAAAGCTTCCTTTCGGCTATTCGTTTACAACCGACGGAGCGGAAGGCCTTAAAATGCTGAATGTTTCCGTTCTCGGCGTGCCGGTGGGAGAGGCGTTTAACATTATGCAGCTGGCTACTTACGCGGCGCTGACCGAAGCTGAAAAATGCGGATTGTCGACGGTGGCAATGCCTGCGCTCGGTACGGGACAAAGCGGTTCGCTCAGCTTTAAGCAGTCGGCCAAAGCAATGCTTTCGGCAATCGAGGTCTATGGTGAGCAACATCCGCAGAGCAGCTTGCGGAAAATCGTTATATGTCTTTTTAAAAGCGAAAGCGCTTTTAAGGCGTATAATGAAGTTGCATGCAAAAAGAATTATCGCCGTTACCTGAACAGAGAATTGAAAATCTGGAATGATGCCAACCGCCGCAATATGATGATGTGATGCGGTCGTTGTTTTGATTTGCCGCCGGAACGTTTCTAAAGCCTTCCGGCGGCTTGCTTTTTTAAAAGAATGTGTTATTAAAACAAACAGGTGGTGAAAATGAGAATTTTGCTTTTGTCCTGCTGCGCTCCCTGTTCTTGCGCGGTGATTGAAAAAATGGTGCGGGAAGGCAGGGATTTTGCGGTAGCTTTTTATAATCCGAATATTGTTCCTTTGGCCGAACATGAAAAACGCCGGGAAGAAAACCTGCGTTTGTGCAAGAACATGAATGTGCCGTTTGTGGAACTGGAATATGATAACGCAACCTGGCAGGCGGCCGTGAAAGGACTGGAAGATGAACCGGAACGCGGCCGGCGCTGCGATGTGTGTTTTTATATGCGCCTGAAACGTGTGATGGAATATGCCCGGGAAAACGGCTTTGATGCGGTGGCTTCGGTGTTAGGTGTTTCCCGCTACAAGGATTTGGCGCAGGTTAACCGGGCGGCGGCAAAAGCCTCGGCCGAAAGCGGCGTGCCCTATGTGGAAATTGAAGGGCGCAAAGGCGGTATGCAGGATCGACGTCTGCAACTGATAAAAGAATTGGCGCTTTATTCCCAGGATTATTGCGGTTGCCGTCCGCGTACAAAAAATATATAAAATTTCCTGTAGCTGCTTGTTTGTCGTTTTTTTGAAGGCGTGATGCGGAAAAAAGAGCGGCGGCTTACCGCAGGAGCCGCCGTGTCGGAAAGGAATCGCGCGTGGGTTACTGCCGTTCATATTCCAGAAAGACCGGGCGTCGTCCCTCGCGGAGGGCTTTTTGCTGATATTTTGTCTGCACCCAGCCGGCGGGTTCTCTTTTCCAGTCTCGGCCGCAGGTTGCCGTCCAGCGGAAATCCGGGGTTTCGTGCATTTGGCGCAGTGTCCAGCTTTTATATACCGGGTGGTCGGTTGCAATTTGCAATTTGCCGCCTTTTTTTAATATCCGCGCCAGTTGGGTCAGGTTTTCCGGATTGACGAATCTGCGGGCAGCGTGGCGTTTTTTGGGCCAGGGGTCGGGAAACAGGAGATATATTTCGTCGATGGAGGCCGCGGGCAGGGCGGGAAAAAGCAGCCGGATGTCGTTGTCATAGACTCGGATATTGTCGTTTAAGCCCGGCAACAGGCGAATGTCGCCGGTGATTTCCGCACCTTCTTTGATGCCGGTCAGCAGGCTGAGTAAGTTGGCAATGCCGTTTTGGAAAACTTCTGCCCCGATGTATGCGTTTTCGGGATTGGCGGCGGCAATGCCGGCCAGATGAACTCCATCGCCGAATCCGATTTCAAGGCAAACTTTTTGCGGTTTGAAACCGAAATTAAGCGGTTTTTCGGGATCAAGCAGAACGCGGGGCAGAAAATCCCGCAGCAGCGAGCTTTTGGCCTTTCGGATGCGGCGTCCTTTGCGACGGCCGAAAAAATGGGGTTTATCGCTTAAAAGCATTTTGTTCTCCTGATAAAAAGGCATAGATAAAACCATTGGCGGCAATAAACCGAGCGATGGTTGTTTCTGACATAATAAAAAGCCGGCATCAAAAATGCCAGCTTTTTTTCTTTTTGTGCGTATTTATTTATTCCGCATCATTCGGATCTGTGTCTTTGTCGCTCGTACTCTTGGACATTGTAACAATCAGATCAAACAGGTATTTGGCCGCTTTGCGGTTGGGTATGCGGTAATACGCTTTGACCAGTTCCAGCGTTTCCTGACGTTTCATCGGATCCATATCTATTTCGTCATGTCTTTCTTCAAAACAAAGAGTCGTTTCCGGCGCGCTGAAAGCGCGGGGGCTTTGCTGGGCAACTTCTTTATCCATATCTTCGTAAAAAAAACTGATCGGTACGTTTAATACGTTGCTGATGTCCCATAACCGGCTGGCTCCGACACGGTTGTTGCCGCGTTCGTATTTTTGAACCTGCTGGAATGTGAGCCCGAGCAAAGACGCCAGTTTTTCCTGCGAATAGCCAAGCAATGTTCTCCGCAGGCGGATACGGTTGCCGACGTGGACGTCAATGGGATTGGGTTGTCCGCTCGGGGTACGCCCGCGACTGGCCTTTTTTGATTTAGTTACATTCATTGTTATATAACTCCGAAAAATTACATAACCTATAATGCAATTTTTAGTGGTCGATGTCAATATTTTTATATAATATTTTATATCTAGATTTTCAGTAAAACTTTTATTTTAAATGTATTATCAAATAAAAACAAAAGTCTAGTTCGAACGTTTGCTTATAATGTAAGCTGTTATGATACAAAAGAGACATAACAGCAATATCGGAAAGTTATGATATTTTGTATATAAAGTATCAGTGCTTAGAGATTCGGGCAGGCAGAATTCCAAATTGCCGGCTTTGGCCAGGGGAAGTTCGTTGACAACGCTGCCGGTGCGGGATATCAACGCGCTTATGCCGGAGTTGGCAACTCTGACGGTTGTCAGTCCTTCTTCGACCGCTCTCATACGGGCGGCGACCAGATGCTGGCGGGGGCCTGCGCTGTTGCCGTACCAGCCGTCGTTGGTCAGGTTCAACAGCCAAAGGGGGCGATCGGCGCTGTCGGTTACTTCACCCGGAAAGATGATTTCGTAGCAGATGAGAATGCCAAAAGGCGGAATGCCCGGCAGACGGATTGTCTCCGTGCCGGTTCCGGGCAAAAAGTCGGAAATGACGTTGGTTACCGGTTTTAAGCTTTCCGGCAGATAGCGCCGGAAAGGAATATATTCGCCGAAAGGAACCAGATGTGATTTGCCGTAAGTTACAAACACGCCGCTTTGGTTGATGGCTTGCATCGCGTTGACCGGACGCCATTTTTCGCCGTCGTAGACGTAATCGAGTGCGCCGGTGATCAAAAATCCGTTTTCGGGAATGGCCGGCCGAAGGACATCAAAATATTCCGGCCGGAGGCTGAGAACAAAGGGAAGAGCGGTTTCGCCCCAGATGACCAGATCAGGTCGGCGGTCGGTTTGAGTTTGCGACATTTTGACATAGGTCCGCAAATTTTCTTCCAGCATTTCTTTTTTCCACTTCAGACGCTGGGGAATGGAAGGTTGCACGATTTTGATACAGACGTCGGAGAATCCGCCGTCTGGATACTGACGCAGCCGATATTCTCCGAAAATATACAGACCAAGAGGAATGATGATCAGCGGAGCGAGCGCGGCAGCAATATCAGTCCGATGCCTGCCGAACAACAGAATGCCCGGAGACATGGCCGCCAAAACCGTCAACAGCGACAATCCGTAAGTGCCGAACAGCGAGGCAAATTGAATACCGCGGTCGTCAAAGGCCCAAACAGTGCCGAGCAAATTCCAGGGAAAGCCGGTAAAAATAAAGCTGCGCAGCCATTCAAACAATGTCCAGGCGGCGGCAAAAGCCAGAATTTTGGCCATCTGTCCTTTAAAGAAACGGCAGAATAAAGCGGGAAAGGCAGCAAACAGGCCGAAAAAACCGCCGCTTGCGGCAAAAACCAGAGGAATAAGCCAGCCGAGCCGCTGCGGATCGATCAGCAAGGCATTGTTAATCCAGAAAAGACCGCAAGAAAAATGACCGAATCCGAACCAGTAACCGACGATGAAAGCTTTTTTAGAGGAAAGACTCTTTTGAATGAAAAAAAACAGTCCTCCGAATGAAACAATCAAAACCGGCAGGAAATAAAAAGGCGGCAGCGCCAGAACGGAAAGGCAGCCGAGCAGAAAAGCCGAGGTTTTCGGGTATGCGTTGAGCCGTTTAATCATATACTTTGTCAGATGTCTTCCTTATAAGGGTCCGCAATGCCGAAAACAGCCAGCAATGCGGTTTCTTTTTCTTCCATCTCCTTGCGCTCGTCTTCTTCCATATGGTCGTAGCCGAGCAGGTGGAGAATGCCGTGGATGAGAATGTGAACATAATGATCACGCAGGCTGATGCCCTGTTCTTCACTCTGAGCCAGCATTGTTTCCGCCGCGATAATGATGTCGCCGAGTTCCACCTCTTCCATTTCCGGCAGTTCATCATAAAAATCGTCGTCGTCAAGGTTGGCAAAAGAGAGCACGTTGGTGGGTTTGTCCAGATTGCGGAAGCGATGGTTTAAGGTGCGAATCTCGTCATCGCTGCCGAGTTCCAGGTTAAGGGAAACGGATTTTTTCCCCTGCAAAAATTCCGGCGAAAGCTTGTCGATTACGGTTTGAAAAACTTTTTCGGAAAGAGGAGCGGCGTCCGGCAGAACGCGCTCCCAGCTATTTTCGCCGATATTTAAATTAAGCGTTGTCTTCATGTTTTTCTTTTTCTTCCCGGTGATTTTTTTGTTCGTAAGCGCGGACGATTTTGGCAACCAGGCCGTGGCGGACAACGTCGTTGGCGCTGAATGTTACCGAAGTGATGCCGCTGACGCCTTTTAAGGTGTCAAGCGCGTCGCGCAGTCCGGAAACAACGCCGCGGGGCAGGTCTACCTGGCTTAAGTCACCGTTGACGACCATGCGGGAGTTTTCGCCCAGACGGGTTAAAAACATTTTCATCTGCATCGGGGTCGTGTTTTGGGCTTCGTCCAGGATAACGAAGGCATTGGACAAGGTGCGTCCGCGCATGAAAGCCAGCGGCGCAATCTCGATTTCGCCTGCTGCCAGTTTCTTGTCTACCTGTTCGGCCGGCAGCATTTCGTAAAGCGCGTCGTAAAGAGGACGCAGGTAAGGGTCGACCTTGTCTTTCAGGTCGCCGGGCAGAAAACCGAGATTTTCTCCCGCTTCGACGGCCGGACGCGACAGAATGATTTTATCAATCGAGCCTTCCATCATCATTGTTACTGCGAGGGCAACCGCCAGGTAGGTTTTACCGGTACCGGCCGGGCCGAGGCCGAATACCAGCTCGTTGTTCATCATTTCGACGATATATTCCGCCTGAGTGGCCGAACGGGGATAGATGTGGCGTTTTTTGGTTTTGAGCACGATGTCGTCAATGTTGATCTGCGGCTTCTTTTCCTCTTCGGCACCGCTGATGCGCACGGCGGCCTGAACTTCCTGATCGCCGACGGCAATGC
>CALXPZ010000044.1 GCA_944390375.1 uncultured Alphaproteobacteria bacterium
TCATTGATAAGGACAATAACCTGATTGAAGAATTTTCATCCGATGAACTGGACCGGCTGCTGGAAGACATCGCACACCGCCGCGGTTACGAAATGCTTGGCCACAAAATAGAAATTTACGGAAGGAAAACAACCGGCAAAAAATAGTTTATATGACGAGCTTTCAGGGTCTGCCCGTAAAATATTTCACTCCTGACAGAAACCTTACACTTCCCGGACAGACCCTGAATATTTTTTACCACAAATAAACACACAAAGCCAAGCCGCTCCGATTTTCTCTCCCGGCTTTGGCTACCCCTAATCCAGACTAACCGTCGGAATGGAACGCCGCCAGTTGGCATAGTTGTCGATTTTTTGCAAATCTGTCCGCAGCAGCTGCTGCTCCAGACGGAAACCGATAATGGCCGCCCGCGCAAATTCGCATTTATCTCGCGGGGACAAAGAAACCAGCGATTGTATTTTCGGCAAAGGTATAAATTTTTCGCCCTTCTGAGCCAGCGAATTTTTAACCGCATTTTTCAGGATATTGTTGGCAAAACGCTGGAGTTTTTTAGCTCCCCGGCTCATATTGGCGGCCGGTTCAAACGCCATAAAATCATGCTCGCCGAGTTCCCGTTCTCCGGTTTGGGGATTTCTCCCCCGGTTTTTGAACCATTCATCGGGATCAATCTCGGTCAGTTCCCGCGGCGGATTATGCTCTACCCCGGCTTTATCCACCTGCGCGCATAAAAAAGTCCGTCCCCATTTTTTTGGCAGATAACATATACCAAAGTCTTTCGGCGCCATCAACAGCCATTCCCTGAAATAATTGTAATATTCGTTATGCCGGTCCTTAGACGACTCAATCCCTACAAAATACAACTTAGACAGTCCCTTCGGACAGTCGGGATTATAGCTCAGAACCAGTAACTGCGATTTCAGTTTTTTCTGCTCGTCCGCGGAATAACCGAGCATTTCCATTTTTTCCGTCATCAACTTTTCCATCTGCATAGCTACATAACCGCCGTGGCAGTGTGCCACGATATTCAGCCGGCGGATATTTTGCAAAGCCTGATTCTGAGGCAGTCTGCGGTTACCGTCGTCGGAAGAAATCCGCGGCAAAACCGCAATGTTAAATATATCCCGGATATAAGCCGGATCAAAAGTTTCTTCTCTATCCGGCTGCGGCAGGCTCTGGCGTAATTCTTCTGCCAATGAGGATGAAAAACCCTCGTAATACAATTCCCGGCGGGCTGTTTTTGCACAATGATTTTCGCCAAACTCACAAACCGCAACGCAAACCCGGATTTGATCAGCGTTCTGAAAATTTTTCGCGACAAAATCATGCACTTTCTTTAATATTCCGTTGCAGCCGCGAATATCGGCTCTGTTGCTGCCGCCGCCGGGCAAGACCAGCACACAGGTTTCATCGGCCGCCGGATTTTCCACCGGGCGGATCCGATATGGCGCTTCATCGGAAGTCGGACACCGCTCGGCCAGAAAAGCAAAACTTTTCCCCTGCCTTTCCTGCCGGCAAAGCTCCGTATATTTCTCAATATTCATTGATATTCTCCGGGATTTTTTAATTTGCCTAAAAATAACCAATTTTGTCCTTTTTGTCAACACAAAAGATAAAAAAGCCCCGCAAAGGGAGCTTTTAAATCAACAGTCGAAAGTTCATCTTTTCAAAATGACGGTATAACCGGATGCACGATCCGAAACCATTTTCATTAAAAAAGGATCAAAAATGCCAAGATCATTTCCGTTGTCGCCGCGTATCCAGAAAAAACGCCCGAAATGCTTTTTCGGCAGCGGCGTATCGCCGATAGCTTTCCGCATTTGGGAAACCTTGTCCCAATGTTTTTGTAAAACACGGGCATCATCTAAGGTAAGGAAACGACCTCCGTAATAATTTCTGAAAGCCGACGCTTACTTTGCCGACAGAAACAATATGATCAATCTGCGCTATATCGTGCCCGTGAAAATCCGCGCCGAATGCCGCAGCCAGTCCCTGCGTCGTTGCCGCCGTCGAACCGCCGGCAATCGCCTCTTTGGCCTTTTGCGTGCCGTAAACGGCAATTCCTTTAACATAATTTCCGCCCGCCGGATGCGCGCTGACAAACACCCCTTTAAGCGGTTTGTTCAGACTTTCCGTGTAATTCTTCCAGGCATCAAGCCCGGCGGTAAAAGCCGGAAGTTCAATCCCCGCCAGCCCGTCTTTACTCTCAACAACATAAGCCTGATCATTTAAGGCATCGCCGGTATTATAAGCGTGCAGCTTAATCTCGCCGTAATCATAAACGGCAACCGACCCTGAGGTCAAATTGACCTGAGCCGGAACCGGCGCCGCTGCTGCTGCGGAAGAAAACGCCAACATTGCCGCCATCGAAACAACTTTTGTTTTGTCTTTCATTATTATTCTCCTAAAAAACTTATCTTAATAACAATAAAAACATATCTCTCTTTAGGAGCAAATGTAAAGTAGGCACTATTTTATTATATAGTATGCAAAATACAACTATTATTGAAATCAAACGTTTTCAGAAGATATTTTTTTTGATGGCATACACAAAACGGGAACAATAAAAGCTGATCTTACCGCCCGCTTTATCTTGAACGGTTATTTTTACCGTTTACCATTTCCCGCAAATTTTCGGCATTGTCATTTTGATAGTCTAGAAAATTTCTGTGATGGAGTTTTTGTACGGCCTCGGCATCGTATCTGATACCGCCTATCCGCGCCGTTCTCATCGGATCATAAGCACGCAGCAGCCGCCGGCAAACCTCTGCCGAAACAATCCCGCAAACTCCCTTCTCCCGACATATCGGCTTGTCATTCAGATAAGTTTCCGCCCTCACGCCGCAGCTTTCAAAAAAAGTTTTCAAAACAGACAGCGTCGTTTCAGCTTCTTTTGAAAAATCAAGGTTTCCGCCATCCCTCCGCGCATGTTGTTCCAAAATCATAATATTAACAAGATTTTCATCTTTTTTGGAGTCAATGCATAAGGCTACTCCGTGCGCTTCCTTATTTGTACTGCTTATCGTCAGGGGCACAACCAGTCTTCTGTTATCATAATCCTGTTGTGTCAGAGTAACCCATGATACCTGCAAAATATCTTCCAACAGGCGGTATTGTCTCTTTTCCGGGCAAACGGGAACTTCGCCGGTAATGGTTTTTCCGTACATACAGGCCTCGGCAACCATCTCCAAGGCTTCTTTCCTTGTCGGCGCCGACAGCATGGCCGTTGTATCAATAAAACCGCAATCTTCCGTACGCTCCGCCGCTTTCCGGCAGACATAATTGGTAGCAGTCCAGTTATAGCCTTCTTGGGGAATCTCCGGTCCGAGATTTGGCTTTTGCGTAATATTCTGGAAATTTTCTTCATCAAGTTCCAAATAACCATACTCTTTCTTTTCCATGACTGCGCCTTGCCTTAAAATTCAAACAGATAATAATTTACGATAACTTGTTTTGACAAAAAATTCAATCATTTTCAAAAAAACAATGGACGACAGCCTTTTCCCCGCCTTCCGATTACAAAAAAACGCTCCCGATCGGGAGCGTTTTTTTATTTTCAAAACAGAAAAATTAAATTTTAAAGCTGGAAAAAACCGACCTGCCGACCGTTTTTGTAAACCTCTATGCTCTTAACTCTATCGCCGTCCATTTCAATTCTAACCCGCGGGCGTTCGGAACCATCGGCGGCCCGCCTGTCGGCATCAAGATAAACCATCAGCAGCTCCGGCTGTTTCTTTCCATGAAAAACAGTTTCCACTTCAATTTTTTCACTCAGTCTTTCAACGGTGCTTATCAGTTGTCCGTTGCTCTCAAATTTTTTCGTATCCATAGCTTAATAATTAAATTCTTTTTTCTTTATACAACATTTTTGTCCATAAATCAACAAAAAAACATCATTTCAAAAAAAATATTACTTAAAAAATTTTTTCTTGAACAAAAATTAACTTAAACACTGCTATACTCACTTAAAAAACAATCCAAAGCAAAGAGGAAAAGATGACATTTAATATTTCAGAATTTATCCGTGTCAACAGGGTATATTTCATATGGGCGGCCTTTATGGGGCTGTTGTACCTTTTCCGCGATATGTTCGGTCTGGTGTTTATCACCTTCATTATGTGTTTTATCGTATCCGGCATTTCTCATTATCTGCGCCGGAAATACCGTCTTAACCGGCGGGTTGTCGTTGTCTGCACCTATCTCATTTTTCTGATGAGTGTATCTGCATTTTTGGTTTATATTCCGCCCCGTCTGTTGTCGGAAACCATCAATTTTACGGAACAACTGCCCAAAAGCATTAACTCGGTGGGGAACTGGATTAACAATAACCTCGGTCAAAACGAACTGATTGCGCCGCTTTTGCCGCAGATAAAAGAGGCCATGCTGCCGGAAAGTATGGTTGTCAGCGCCTGGAACATCGTACGCGGAATGTTGGAAAAAGGGCTGCATTACTTCGGCTGGTTTTTCCTGGCCATGTTGTTCAGCTTTCTTATCATGTTTGATCTGCCGGAACTCTCCAAGGGAATGCGCCGCTTGCGCTTTACCCGGCTGGCGGAATCTTACCGGGAAACGGCCGACAGCATCCTTCTGTTTGCCAAGGTAGTCGGCGAAAACTTCCGCGCCCAGCTGATGATTTCCGTCATCAACACCACCCTAACCGCCATTTGCCTTCATTTTTTGGGCGTCAACGCCATCGCTCTTTTGTGCACAATCGTATTTATGTGCGGGCTTATTCCGGTGCTCGGAATGTGGATTTCCTCCGTACCGATCGTGTTGATGGCCATCAACAGCGGCGGCATCGAACTGGGGCTTTGGGCCTTGACCATGATTATTGCTATTCATATGCTTGAGGCCTATGTCCTAAACCCGCGGATTGTTTCTTCCGTCATGCATATCAACCCGGTGATGACGCTCATCATCTTATACATTGCCCACAGCCTTATCGGTATGTGGGGTATGCTGCTCGGTGTGCCGACCGCCGTTTACATCTACCGCAAAATCAACAAACCGTACGACGCCGGTTAAAAAAACTTTTATCTGATGTCAAAAGGGAAACGGCCGGAAAGCAGCACCTCCGGCCGTTATTTTGTTGTCGTTTTCCTCATAAATCCCCGCCGGTCGGATAACTTGCAAAACCGGCCGCCGCCAAAATCCGTTATTATATGACATTATGATTTTTTTACACTTTTTAGTTAAACAACTAACTGTTTTTTACAATCACTTTTCCGTCCCTGCAACAAACACAAAAAAAGCCCTTCCTTTTAAGGAAAAGGCTTTTAAGTGGTGGGCCCTGCCGGACTCGAACCTGCGACCAGACCGTTATGAGCGGCCTGCTCTAACCAACTGAGCTAAGGGCCCGGGATCATTCGCTTAAGCAAAATAAGATAAATATATTTTTTAGTCAAGAGCTTTTTATGCTTTTCTCTGCCGCTTGCCTTGCAAAAATAATTGACAGCAATCCCGAAATTCGCTAAAATTATTCCCGTTGTCGTATTTTTAATCTCATTACTATGAACAAAATTGATGAAATCATTTCGCGATGGAATGAAGGAGAAAGGACGCGTATATACTGTCTGCTCCTTTTCAACTACTACCTTCATTGTTACTATCGACTGATGACAGAACAACTCCCCGACGTCAAAAATTATAGCCTGAGCGGCAAAGCCGTAACCAACTTCTTTTTTGTCTGCTTAAACAGTGTCGGGGAAGACTATGGTTTGTTTGAGATGTTCCGTCGTTTCCGGATTGTCTGCGGCTGGAACCAGCGGATTGTCAGCATTGCCCAACCGGACATAGAACGCTTGTGTTTTATGATGCCGGACTATTGTTTAAACGCTCTTAAATGGGAAAAACGCCCGCCGGAAAAACGTCCGCGATTATGGAAGGGCATCGGAGAAGACCAACTTTCCGAATTGTTACAATCATCATCTGCCGGCCGCTATACCCGGATGATTGACCTCGGCATAACGGAAATTTTGGCTCGCCTGCCCCACGAATGTCTGGCCGACCGTCAACCTCAACGTCAGGAACAATCGGCCTGGAAAGAATGGCTTGCCCCGACATCGGAATATCGGTTGACACACAGACTTTCAGGCGGCATATGCAGGCACAGCTACGACATGAAAACGCGTTTTTCGCTGGAAGAACTGACTGCCGACAAACAGCTGATGCAAAAAAGCCTTTCAGACAAACAAGGTCCTTAACGCCAAAGGGGAGTTTCGCTTTCAAGCCGAATCTCCCCTTTCGTTTTATCATCACGGCGGATTAAGCTTCCCTGTTTTCTTTAAGCTCTGAGAGCATCCGCTCCCCGCTGAAAAAAGAAAACACACAGCCCCGGCCGGATAGCGGCCAAAGCCAAAATTCAGATAACTCTTACCGCAAAGGCTGCATTCAACCGAAAGTTATCAACAGATTCATAAGCATGTGCAAAAGTTGTAGACAAATGTGAAAAATTGTGATATAAAAATTTCTATGATGAGAAAGTGTGGCTATCCTTTCTCATCTTTTTTTTATTCAACCGGGAGTCATACGAGTTATGGCTCCTTTTTTGTTTTAAACTCTAATCTTTTAAGGATTTGAAATATGAATTTTTTTAAGAAATATACAACGCCGTTCGGCTATGTTGCCGACGGCAATATGGTTGATGCTTACGGTGTCGACCACAGCGCCTTTTCTACCCGGGACGAGCTC